>CAYWVG010000009.1:24905-27310 GCA_964461645.1 uncultured Sulfurimonas sp.
AACTTCGTTTTCTCAAGAAACTTCGTTTTGTGGAAGGGACATATGTCCCTTGCAACCCTCTTACTCTTTAATTAAAATTTCTTTTAAAACTTCTTCAATCCTACTAACACCAATAATCTCTAAAGAGTCTCTTACTTCTTGTGGAATATCTTCTAAGTCTCTTTCATAGTTCTTCGCTGGAATCAGCACTTTAGTTATCGCTGCTTTGTGAGCTGCTATTAGTTTTTCTTTAAGTCCGCCAATTGGTAGTACATCTCCACTCAAAGAGACTTCTCCAGTCATAGCAATCTCTGAGCGTATTTTTTGATCACTAAGAATCGATGCTATTGCACTTACAAGTGCTATACCAGCGCTTGGTCCATCTTTTGGTGTTGCTCCATCAGGGACATGTATATGCAGGTCATAGCGTTTGTAAATCTCGCTTGCATCTACTTTAATGTTTTCTTCTTTTTCTTTAAATGTAAGAGGTACTTTTTTCAAGTCAATCTTTAGTTTTTTATCGTCTATAAGTGTTTTAACTACACTCATTGCAATTCTAGCACTCTCTTTCATAACTTCGCCAAGGCTACCAGTTAGCTGAAGGGTCCCTTTACCTTTTATCTTAATGCTCTCTATTTTTAAAAGGTCACCGCCTACAGCTGTCCAAGCTAGGCCATTAACTACTCCAACTACAGGAACTTTCGATGTTTTTTCAATTTCAAAAACACTCTTATCAAAAAACTCTTTTAGATTTTTTACAGTTACAGAAACTTTATCTATACTAGAATCTTGCAGCATATCTAAAGCTACCTTTCTTGATATATCAGCTAAGCGGCGGCGTAGATTTCTAACACCAGCTTCTCTAGTGTAACTATGAATTATCTCTTTTAGGGCTGGCTTTGAGATATTTACCTCATTTTTTTTAAGCCCATGTTTTTTAAGTTCTTGGGGAATCAAGTATCTTGATGCTATCTCAAGCTTTTCTTGAGGAGTATATGAACTTATGTTGATAAACTCCATTCTGTCTCTTAGAGGTGCTGGAATACGGCCTACATCATTAGCTGTAGCTATGAAAATAACCTTGCTCAAATCGATGTCAAAGTTAAGATAGTAATCTCTAAACTCTTTATTTTGTTCAGGATCTAGTATCTCTAAAAGAGCAGCAGTAGGATCGCCTCTTTGAGATCTTGAGACCTTATCTATCTCATCTAAAACAACGACAGGATTCATTTTTTTTGCGTCTATTAACCCTTGAGTTATCCGTCCTGGCATCGCTCCTACATAAGTTCTTCTATGGCCTCTAAGCTCGTTGACATCTTCAAGTCCACCTAAAGCAATCCTTACAAGTGGTCTCTTGAGGGCTTCAGCAATAGAGTTTGCAAGGGATGTCTTACCAACACCTGGAGGTCCAGAAAAACATAAAATGGCTCCAGCACTATCACTAGATGATCCTCTTAATTCTAAAAGCTCTTTTACTGCAAAGTATTCAACTATTCTTTTTTTTGGTTTTTCTAATGAGAAGTGATCTTTATCTAGTTGATCTTGAACATCTTTTATCTTAAGTGACTTTTTTGCAAACTCTCCAAAAGGAATATCAAGAGTCCAGTCGAGATATGTTTGAGTCATAGATGAATCAGAAGAGTCGGGATGCATTCTTGAGAACCTATCTATCTGTTTTGAGATCTCTTTATAAGAGTCTTCGCTCATTTTATCTTTTTTTGCTTCAAGCTTTTTACGGTACTCTTCAATTTCTTCATCTCTTGCAGTATCAGTTCCTAACTCTTTTTGAATCTGCTTTAGCTGCTCTTTTAAAAAGTACTCTTTATTTACTTTTTCTATATGAGTGTGAACCTTGCTTCTTATCTCTTTTTGGAGCTTATTTGCTTCTATCTCCTCTATAAGATAGTCAATTAGAAGCAAAAATCTTTTCTCTGTATCTATCTCAACAAAGAGCTTATAAGCTTGCTCTTTTTTTAGCTTAACAGTACTACAAATCAAGTCTATAATTCTGTTATGATCGTGATTTTCTTCTATAGTTCTTAGTAAGTCAGGTGGAAAATAATTGCTCACACTTGCAAGTGTTCTTACCTTCTCTCGTACAATTTCAAGGATAGCGTCTATCTTGAGTGAGCTTATATTTGTAGCCTCTAAAACATCTACATTTGCCACGAGTGGAGATGTTTGCACCTCATATAGCATCTGCGCGCGAGCTAAGCCTTGAAATAAAACTTTTACTCTACCATCAGGAAGTGCTACTTTTCTCATAATAGAACCAACCACTCCAGCACTATAGAGTGAGTCATAGTCTCTTTTGCCTTCTAGAGTTGGTTTTGTAGGACACACTATAACTAAAGAGCTATTTTCCATCGCCAGAGTTGCTGCATTTATATTGCTCTCATCGCTTAAAAAAAGTGGCGATATCATAA
>CAYWVG010000010.1:0-27248 GCA_964461645.1 uncultured Sulfurimonas sp.
CGTGAGAATGACTCTCTCTTTGTTCTGTTATTGAGCAACCACAATCTTTACACATTTCTAAATCCTTAATTTTTTTTCGTAATATAAATGAACTAATTTATTGTTCTGAATAAGTATTCATATTATATGTTTTTAAAATAAATCTAATATAAACTTTATATTTTCTTATCATTTGACAAAACATAATAAGCCTGCCCTAAAGCAATACCACCGTCATTAATAGCAGTTTCTTGCCCAGAGTAATATTTTATTTTCTCTTGTCTTAACTCTTTACAAACAAGCTCTAGGAGTGTTTTGTTTTGAAACACACCACCACTTAAAATCACTTCTAGTTTTTCTAGTTTTGAGATATCTATAATGATTTTTACTAGCGTGTTTATTAGCATAGAGTTTAACTCTTTTTTACCTATTTTGTCCTTTAAAATGTACTCTACTATTTTGATATCAATCACACCATCATCTATAGTATAGTCAAAGTATTTTTTTATACCTTTGTCATAATATCTTTCACACAAAAGCCCACTTTCTCCTTCATAACTTATAGTCTGGGCAATATCTGAAAATGAAGCGATAGCGTCAAAGAGTCTTCCAACAGAACTTGTTTTTGGTGCATTTAGATTTTTTACATAACTTTGATGAAGTATTTTTATCTCATCTGGTAAAAATGCTTTTACAACATCTAAATCAAGATTTAAAACCTCTTCTAAACTAAGTTCATCAAAGAGCATACTAAGGGCAACTCGTCTTGGTTCTCTTATGGCTTTTTGTGCGCCTAAGAGTTTAATCTTTTTAAAGCTATATTTGCGACTATCTCCAACAAAAACCTCTCCACCCCAAAGAGTAGAGTCATCTCCATAACCAGTACCGTCAAAACTAAAACCAAGGTAATCATCAACTAGCCCAAACTCAGCCTTACAAGCATAGATATGAGCTAGATGATGCTGTACTTCTATCAACTCTTTATCTTGCTTTTTTGCCCATTTTGTGGTTTCATAGTTTGGATGCTTATCATGAACAATCAGCTCAGGTTCAAAACCGTAAAAGTTTTTAAAAGTCTCAAGTGAACGCTCGAAGTATCCAAAAGCTTCTAGTGAATCCAAATCTCCAATATGTGGGGATATTATAATGTTTTCATCCATTACTAAAGCTATAGAGTTTTTTTGGTTTGCTCCTACAGCTAGAACTCTTTTTGCAGATGCAAAAGGCAGTTTTACAACTTTTGGGGCATATCCACGAGAAGCTCTCAAAATCTGCATCTTTGCATCTACAACTTGAACCAAAGAGTCATCTACTCCGTTAACTATCTCTCTGTCAAAATCAAGTATATGATCAACAAAAGGAAGCTTTCTTACTATCTCATCTTTGCTTGTGATAATAGGTTCATCCCCAAGATTTGCACTTGTAGCGATTATCGGGTTTTGTAGATGCTCAAAGAGAAGATGATGCAAACCACTATAAGGCAAAAAACACCCTACTCTGTCTATGTTTGGAGCTATGGCATCTGAAATCTTTATCTTCGCATCTAAGGCTTTTTTCAAAATCACTATAGGTGCTTCTTTTGAAGTTAAAAGTTCTTCTTCATTTTCATCTACAAAAGCAAGGCTCTTTACTTGCACAATATCTTTACACATTAGAGCAAATGGTTTTGTAGGTCTGTTTTTAAATACTCTTAACTTCTCTATAACTTCATCGTTACTTGCATCACAAACTATATGAAAACCGCCAATACCTTTTATAGCCACTATCTTTGCATCTTTTATCATAGATGCAACACTTTTGTAGATGTTTTGTGTTTGCATCTGAGTCTTGTCGCAAAGCTGCCAAAGTGAGAGTTTTGGTCCACAGTTGTTACATGAGATAGGTTGTGCGTGGTATCTTCTATCTAACGGATTTTCGTATGCATCTTTGCACTCACTACACATAAGAAACATATCCATAGAAGTATTTTTTCTATCATAAGGAACACTCTTTACGATGGAATATCTAGGTCCACAATTTGTGCAGTTTGTTGCAAAGTAGTTGTAAAATCTGCCCTCTTTTTTTATGTCATCTAAACAATCTTTACAAGTGGCAATATCACAAGAGACTTGTGCTGTTTTTGAGTTTAAGGAGTTTTGTGAGCTTTGAAGTATTTTAAAACTTGTCTCTTTTAGGGGAGTTATTTCTTTTTTAGTTATAGCATCTATTCTAGCTAGTGGAGGGAGGTTTAGACTAAGAGATTTTTCAAAGTTATCTATATTTAGTTCTGTTCCTTGTGCTTGAATCTCTACTCCACTTTCGTTATTTTTAACAAAACCAACAAGGTTTAACTCTAACGCAGTTTTATAGATAAAAGGGCGAAATCCAACACCCTGAACCTGCCCTTTTATGCTATAACTGACTCTCATTAAAGTAGCTCATTTCCACCATATAAAATATTTCTACCATCAACTGGCAACTCTTTGTTAAAGTGTAGCTTGTGGTTTGCTGAGACTTCTTTAGCTAGTTTGCTAAAAAGCCCTCTGTTTTGTAGTAACGAACCAGTCACAACCACAGCATCACTTTTCATCTCATCTTTTATCTCATCTGCCACAGACGATAGAAACTCTACAAAACTCTCTACAACTCCATAACTAAGTGTCAAATCATCAATCTTTGCAAGTTTAAAACTCATCGCAGTTCTTATACACATTACTGGATCTAAGTAAACTTTTGAGTCAACTCTTTTTACTTTATAGTCTATTCTAGGACCTTTTGTACCTAAAAAAAGAGTTGAGTTCTCTTCTATAACTTTTGCCGCCTCAGAGAGTTTTTTCTCCTTTGTAAGCCCTACAACAATAGCTACAATTCCCCATAGTTTATAAACATTAAAATCTTCGCTTTGAAAAATTATGCTCGATATCTCTTCAAAATGCGCAGGGTTGCTATTTTTAAAATTCTCTACTAACTTTTTGCCGCTTTCATTTGAAGCGATTATAGCACTAAACACATCTTCAATGGAGTCAAATTTAAACGCAAATGAAAGATACTCAATCATCCCAAACTTTTTAGAGTAGATTAAAATGTTGTTATGGTAATCTTTACTTATGTTTATACCTACTACAGTCTTCTCTTGTAGATTATGTTCTTTCACTACCGAGAAAAAAGCACCTATGTAAAGAATTAAAGCTTTTGAATCTTGTAAATTTTCATAAGGCAAGCCCTTTTGACCGCTTATAATCGCCAAATGGTTGTCACCAACTACTATCTCAATTGGCTCTTGCTCTTTTACTTCTTTAACTAGTTCAAATTGCTTGATATTATCTATATCTTCTTTTGTTATGAAAATTAGATTGATTCCAAGCTTATTAAGTTCACAAAGAAGAAGATGTAAAACAAAGTCATCGGGCATTTTAAAGCGGATAAGTTCATCTGTTACATCTTCAAAATCCATCTTAAACTTAACATTAGTTTTTAACTTTACAAAGGGTTTCTCTATTGCTCCAAGAGCTGCTATTTCACTATTTGTAGCGTTTGTATATTGTGCGATAGTTCCTAAATCATAACTAATGATGTCAAAACTTTTGCCGTTGTGTTTTTTATCTATTTTACCAACAGAGAATTTCCCGTAAAATGTATTTATGCCAACTGTTAGACCTTCGCTAATGCATTTAGCGATACCTGTTAGTTCTTCTTTATAGCTCCGTGCTTCACCATCTACATCATAACCACAAACTTCACATTCATGAAAAATGTTATAGTAGTTTTTATCTGATTCATCCATGACCTCAGTTAAACACTTTGGACAAAATGGCATTGAAGATTTAGGCTCATTTTCTAAAGCTAAACTCTCTTGTGGCATCTCATCTACAATTTTTGCATCTGTTGCATATAAAAATATAGAGTGAGGAAGCTCTAGTGAGAGCTTTTGTGCAAAGGCTTCTAACTCATCATCACTACCCTCTACATATAAAAAAAGCTCATCTTTATCTCTTAGCATCTTATATTCTAGTGCAAAGTTTCCTAGAGTTCTTAGTATTATCTTCTCATAGATTAAAGACGATGATTGATAGTTAAAAGAAAATTCCAATATCATAAACTAACCTTTAAGTATGTATATTTTGAAGCATCTTCCAAGGTTACATCGCTCTTTTGAGAGATCTTCACTCCAAAATCTTCTATATATTTTAAAATGACTCTCTCCATTGTAACAGCTGCTTTTAAAACCTCATCTGTCATAGTAAAAGTACTATTTTCCCCTATAACAAAGGGAATGACTCCTACTATTTTCGTAGGAGGCAGATCTCCCATCATCTCTATCATTTGCAGAGTTTGGAGCATCTCAACTTCATGTGCACTTCCATTCCATGTTATAAAATCAGGTACATCACTAAAGTCAAAACTATAAACTTCACCAATACTAGCATCATCAACATTCACACAGTCTATAAGTAAAACAGCCTCATACTCAGTAATAAGAGGTATGAGCCTATGAGCTAGCGTTCCACCATCGAGAACATCAACTTCATGCTCGCTTGAACTAAACTCATACTTCTCATCAAGATAGTTTGCTAAATGAGCTCCAATACCCTCATCGCCAAAGAGGACATTGCCTATACCTAAGATTAAAATCTTCAAAAAGAATCCTTTTTAAACTAATGTTTTCTTTTCCATCTATATCCACTAAATATAGAATCAACTGTGCCCTCTTTGCCATAAACAGCATTAAATACTACCATATAAATATGCCCGACTATAAAGATGATAACTCCCCACATAAGCACATGATGCAACTCTCTAATAAATGCCATACCGCCAGACATAGCTTCAAGGTATCTCATGCTACCATAAAGTAATCCGCCTAGTCCATTATGATAATTATGAACATATAGTATTAGCCCAGTTATAATAAGCCCTGTTATAGCGATATAAAATATGAAGTAAGCCATTAGCTGTACAACATTGTATGCGCCACTTAGCTTTGGATGCTTTGAGATAAAGAGATAGTAACCTACCTGACTCACCCAGTTTTTTACACTAAAGAGATCTTTAAAAGAGTTAATTTCCATTCTATTCTTTTTTGAAAAAAAGAAGTAGTATGTCTTTCCTATAAACATTGAAATCATAACAAATCCAAATATCTGATGCACGGCTCTAAACTCTGCATTTACAAAATTTGTAGGCTCGGCGTTTACAGCGGGTGTGACAAATGGAACTGAGATATAAAACCCAGTTACAAGTAAAACCACTATACTAAGCACTCTAATCCAGTGATGCCATCTGTAAAACGGAGTAAATTCAAGCTCCATTTTGATGTTCTCATCTACGCCTTTTTCTTTTATTTGAGTATTATCCATAATAATTCCTTTAAATACTACATTCGCCATAAAGCGGGTCAACTTTATACTCGCTAAGTTTATTGCCTTTTGTATCCATAACATGAACTGCACACGCTATACAAGGATCATAAGAGTGAATGATTCTGATTATCTCTAATGGTTGCGTCAAGTCCTCAATTTTTAGACCAACTAAGTCTGCCTCATAAGGTCCTTTTGCACCTTTTGAGTCCATCGGTCCTGCATTCCATGTTGATGGCACTACAGTTTGGTAATTTTCAACAACACCATTTTTGATTCTAATCCAGTGACTTAGCATCCCACGAGGAACATCTCCCATTCCTCTACCTTTATACTCTTTGTTTTTATCAATCGTGTATGTAGCACAAGTCTCTTGGTCAACTTTAAGATTTTCTATAAGATTATTAAAAGCAATAAGTGCATTATCAGCTATAAGTTTAGTCTGTAGCATTCTTCCAGCTGTTCTTCCAAGTGTTGAAAATAGTGCACTAGCAGGTAGACCTGTTTGTGTTAAAAATTCATTTACAACTTTTTCTATCTTTTTGTTACCTTGTGCATAACCAACTAACATACATGCAAGTGGTCCCACTTCCATAGGCTCGTTATCGTATCTAGGTGATTTTATCCAGCTGTATTTCTCTTTTTCATTAATATTTTTTGAAGACACCATTTTGCCATCAGGTCCAACACTTTGTCCATCTACAAAACCTGTATATTTTGGATTGTTTGTTCCATCATAAGGGTGTTGTGGCTCATTATCTTTATACCACGCGTGTGTAGCTTCTTCTGTTATTTTATCTTCATCTATATCAAAAACACGGCTTAGATCTCCATCTTTAATGATGCCACTCTCAAAGAGGTACTCATCTCGCCCTATAATAAATGATTTATTTGATAAAAAGTTTTTAACTCCCATTGGCTTCATAACTGATGGCTCTGTTTTATACATCTCTGCTGCCATTACAATATCTGCATAGTAAGCATTATTTACAAACTCAGCAATATTTTGAAACTTTACAAGATATTCTCCCATTCTAGCTGGATTTAAAAGGTCCATTACACAAGTAACACCGCCAACAGCTAAACTTTGTGGATGTGGATTTTTACCTCCAAATATAGCCATCATTTGTGCTACAGTTCTTTGGATCTCAAGCGCTTTTAAGTAGTGAGAGAGTGCTATTAGATTTTGCTCAGGAGAGAGTCTAAAAGTCTTATGTCCCCAGTATGCATTTGCAAATGGTCCTAGTCCTTGAGGGTTTTTAGCAAACTTAGCAATTTTTTCTTTTACTTTTTTAAGCTCATTTTCACCAGTTCCTATTGGATTGTCAGTATATTTAAATGCTAACTTACTAGCTTTTGCTTCATCAGCTGATAGTGCTGAAACGATATCAACCCAGTCAATACCATGAAGATGATAAAAGTGAACAACGTGATCATGCATAAATAGAGCAGCGAGCATAAGTGTTCTTACAAGTTCTGCATTGTATGGTACTTTAATACCTAGTGCATCTTCTACTGCCTGAGTACTTACAAGATAGTGTGAATAAGTACAAACACCACAAATTCTCTGCATTAGAAGTGGTATATTCCTAGGATCTCTTCCTTTAGCAATTACCTCTAAACCTCTCCATAGAGTTGATGATACAAAAGCATCTTGAACTACTCCATCGTCGCCAACTACAACCTCAGCTCTTAAGTGTCCCTCTATTCTTGTTATTGGATCTACTATTACTCTTTTTGACATATCAATACTCCTCTATTCTTTTGGTTTTTTTACTAATGATATTGCAGCGTGTGCGGCTATACCTACAGCTGTAACAGTTAAAATACCTACACCGATCTTATCTGCCGTCGCATCAGCACCAAGTCCGCCAAATACTGTCTGATAGAGTCTATCTCCAAGCGGCTCATGCACAATTCCCATTTTGTCCCAAAAGTCAGGCTCACTACATCCCATACAGCCGTGTCCTGCTTGAACTGGCCATGATGTACCTTGATTAAATTTCTGAGTTGAACAGTTATTAAATGTATATGGCCCTTTACAGCCTACTTTATATAAACAGTATCCATTTTTAGCACCCTCATCTCCAAAATGCTCAACAAACTCACCAGCATCAAATCTTCCTCTTCTCTCACACATATCGTGAACTCTGCGTCCATAAGCCCATTTTGGTCTATTGTAAGCATCAAGAGCTGGAAGAGTTCCATATAGTATGAAGTGTAGAAGTGTTCCAACGATATTGCTCTCACTAGGAGGACAGCCTGGAACATTTATAACATTTTTATTTGTAACCTTGCTAAGTGATGTCGCATTTGTAGGATTAGGATAAGCTGCTTGAACGCCTCCAAAAGATGAACAAGATCCAATTGCAAATATAGCAGCGGCACTGTCACTTGCCTCTTTTGCACTCTGCTCTCCAGTTTTACCCTCTGCACCAATAGTTAAAAAGTAGTCACTATCTCCATGAGGAATTCCACCCTCCACCATTAAGATGTATCTACCTTTATATTTTTCCATAGCAGTATGAAGGTTTTGGTCAGCTTGCCAGCCAGATGCTGCCATTAGAGTCTCATGATACTCTAGTGATATATAATCAAAAATGAGAGAGTCTATAGTAGGAGTTGCAGATCTAAGTAGTGACTCACTACACCCTGTACACTCTGCCATATGTAGCCAAATTATAGGAAGTCTATCAGCGACTTCTGCTGCCTTTGCTACAAGAGGCGTGAAACTAGAAGGTAGCATAAGCATTGTTGTCATAGCCCCTGCCCAAGTCATAAACTCTCTTCTTGAAAAACCCTTTTCTTCAATCAGCTTAGTTATTGATACTTCATCATCAAGTTTTGGTAAGTTTGACAACTCATCCAACCTTGAAGACAACCTATCAAACAAGTTACTATTTTCCATGAAACACTCCCTAAGTTATATTAGTTATATCCATAAAATGAATACTCATTCAACAATAGTATACGAAAAAAACTTAATTTAAAATTAATAAGGTCTGTATAATTATTTTTTATGTAGTTTTGTAGATTTTAGTCTAAAATATATAATTTTTTATTATTAATGTGTTGTGCAGACGGAGCAAACATCAAATGATTTAAAAACAAGTTCTGCCGTTTTAGTATCACTTAGACCAACCATGGCTTTTTGCGAAACTCCAGGGTTTTCCCTTGTTCCACCACTCAAATTCCACTGTGTTGGGGTAATAATCTCATAGTTTTTTATGATGCCCTCTTCTATCTCAACTTTATGTATCAGTGTTCCTCGTGCTGCTTCAACAGCAGAGTAGCCGCTAGAGTTAAGTTTTGAGATATCAAGTTGTGGCTCGATATATGAAGGCTCTGCTAGGTCTAGATTTGATATCAGCTTTTGTGAGTAACTTAAAAGTTCTGTTATCTCATAAACTCTTGCTAGAATTCTACTATAGAGGCTATCGCCATACTTTTTATGAGCATCTACTATAAGCGCCTTTTTATTTATCATAGCGCGAGCAAGTGGCCCTACTTCATAGTATCTGCCTTTGTAGCTTACATTTTTTGCGAATGAGGATGGCATCTGGGACTCTTTTACATCTTTTAGTGAGATGCTATGACTCACATTTCTCTTTAGTGATTTACCTTTTTTAAAAAAGCTATTTTCTCCAAACGCTATAAATCTATCGTAGCTCTTTGCATGACTAAGCATATCTGCTTTTTTTATCTCTCTTAAAATATCTGGCAAATCTCCATAAAATGACAAAAGTTCATCTGCATCTTTAGATGCTAGTAGTGTTTTGCTATCTACTTTTACTAAGTTTTCTTCTACAAACTTAAGCGTTTGAGATATATAACTCTCTATTTTTATAATATCCATTTGAGTGATTTCACAAACTACTCCACCAACAACTGCATAAGAAGTGTGTGGATACTGCCCACCAAAAACGGCAATAGCTTTACCCATAAGTTGCGATGGATATGTTGCTTTTAAGATCTGTTGTTTTTGTCCAAAAAATGGCAACATTGTGAGATAAAACCACTTAAAATGGTTTTGAATAAGCTCAAAATTCAGAGTTAACTCTCTCATAATCTTTGCTTTGTTTGAGAGCTGTAGATCTTCATAACAACTCTCTAATGCTTGGACTGTAGCTATAAGGTGTGCATGACCACAGATGCCGCAAACTCGTGGATTTATCACAAGTGCATCAAAAGCTTTTTTGCCTTTTAAAATATTTTCAATATTTCTCGTTGACATAAACTCAACATCCACAAAGTCAATCTTGCCATCTTTAAAATTAAAGTTTAGCTTTGCTTCGCCCTCTATTTTTTCTATTAACTTAATCATCAAACAACTTCTTTTCTAATCTCTGTATTTTAAACGCTTTTGTGATTCCAGCAAGTGTGAGATAGACTCTTTTGTTAACACCAACAGGCAGATGCTCAGGGATAGCCATATTTTTTTTCGTACTAAATAGATTTTGCCTTGGAAAACTAGGTTCGGTACATCCCATACAAGGAACTCCAGCTCTAGTTTTTGAGTTTACCTCATTCCAAAGTATTTTATTGCAACTTCCATGTGTAAAAGGTGCTTGGCATCCATGGTCGTAAAACATACAACCCTCAAGCTCACCAAAGTTATGCTTATCTACTTTGTACTCAAAGTATTCGTTTCTTGTACAACCATTATGAATAGTATAGGCATAAAATTCTTTTGGTCGCAAATATTTGTCAAGTTTTAAAGTGACACTTTTTTTTATTGAGTAGAGGGTATTTACTAAAACTTCTGGATGAATGGGACAACCAGATATTGAGATCGTTTTATCCAACAAGTGTTTAAAATTTTCTATCTGCTTTTCTTGGTCAAAATGCATTCCTGAAGTGTTTTCATACCCACTCTCTCTAAAGATGCCACCAAAAGTTGCACAGGTACCAACTGTAACTATTTTTTGAACTATCTTGGAGTATTTTTCTATTATCTGTACTACTGATACATCCGCTCTTTTATACTCCTTTGATATAGCGCCCTCTATAAGTAGGATATCGCAGGCTATCTCTTTTGAGACAATATCTTGTAGTAGATATTTAGAGTCTATTACAGGGTGGTATATAAATTCAAAATCCTCTAAGAACTGCTCCATATATGGATAGTTTAAAAATGAGTGGGTATTGCCGTTGCATGAGATTGCACTAAGCCATAAAATCCTCATCTTTTGTCTCATAACTACTCCGAGCTCAAAGCTTTATAGATGTTAAATGTTATATCTTCTATATAGTCATTTAAATCTTTTGGTAAAATATTTTCACCCTTTAAAAAAACCATACCACCCAAATAGCCCATAAAAAGTCCAAAAGCACTAAAGAAGTCTTGTTCTCTTAAATCTCCACACTTAACGCCCTCTTCAAAATAAATCATTATCTCTGTAACAAACTCATTTACACAGAGCATCCCCTCGCAAGTATCTCTGAAAACCTCACGATTTGATAAGTATATCCTTAAAAAATAGTCTATCATTTCAGGTTTTAAGGAGGCAGTTTTAAAGTACATCTCTACTATTTTTCTTGTTTTTTCTTTAGTAGATATATCTTCTTCATTTATCTCTTTTAGTTTTTCTCCTAAATACGCAGAGATGTACTTTATAATTTCATTCGCTAGTATATCTTTAGATTTGAAATAATTATATATGTTACCAACACTCATCTTAAGTAATTTAGCAATATCTGGGATAGTAGTACTATAAAAACCCTTTGAAGCAAACAGCTCCAAAGAACACTGTATTATCTGCTCTCTTTTTAACTTCTTTTTGTCTGACAAAAAACTCTCCTGCTTAATTTATATCGTAAGATTATACTATAAAATATTTTATACGCTTATGGATTCTTTAAAATGAGGTAGGTATTGCAGCTAGAGTGCTTATGAATTTAAAGTTTGGCATAATAACTGCAATGCAAAGTTTTTTTACACAAAGTCAGTCAAGTTAACTTTGTGCATGAAGAGGTACACTTGTATAAAAATTAACCTTTTATACTAAATGCTCCTATCTCTTTTTGAAGTTTTTCAAGTTTTTTGACGAGTTGTTTGATTTCATACTCTTTAGTCTCATCTACAGTTCCGCCATGTAAAAACTCTTCTGCTGTAGACTGGAATGCGTCAACTAGCCCTTCTAGTTTTTCTTTTGCGTTATCAAACAAGTCTCCAAACTCATCGGAAACACTCTCTTCTAACTTATTGATTTTTTTTGAAATCTCATCTTTGTTTTTAAATACATAATATGCACCAACACCTGCGATAGCTGCGCCAAGTGTAAAGCCTAGTAAATTATTATTATTCATTTTGTCCTCTTTATTTTTTGGTTTTTTTTTAAAAAACTGTGACACTGCATTAAATGCGATGGAGGCGGTTGTTAACTTAGTTATACCATTAGAAGCCTTGGATGTTAAAAATTGGCTCTCGCTTCCTAGTTTCTTTAGTAAATCACTACTCTGCTGGGTAATGTCACAAAGATTCTTTGAAAGAGTAGAAAACTCATTTTGAACAAGGTCAATAAAGGTATCTAGTTTATACATGGTTTTAGTGCGTTCTATAATAGAGATAACGACAACCGGAGTGATGATAACCATGCATACAGCAATAACTCCTACAAACAGGAGAAGAAGTTCTTGTTCATTCATTTTTATAATCCTTTCACCACTACGATTTAACCATTGTACTCTTATTTTTCATTAGTTTACTTGGGAATTTTGTTAGTTTAAAACCATCACTATTTTAAGTCCTAAACCACATTTAGCATTGGTAGGACTCCTAGAAACATCACTTCCAAATGTCTTACAACTTTAAATTTTCATATTTCTTTCAAAAATGAGGTTTAACCTCGCCCTAAAAACTTTAAAGTTGTACTCTATTTTAAAGATATGCATCTCTTTTAATAAATTCACAATAACTTCACAAGAATAATGTATGATACAAAATACAAATCTTATAAAAGAGGATTTTATAAAATGAAGCTACTGTTTTTACACATATCTCTTTTTGGCTTACTACTCCAAGCAAATACTTTATCTCAGCAAGAGTGTATAGATAAGACGCTCAAATATCATCCTGATATTAAAAAACTAACTCTTAGTGTCTCAAAAACTGAGGCTATGGTTGGGGCTGCAAAGGCTGACTATCTTCCTCAAATCAATGCAAATGCACAATACAATCCCATAAATACCTTTGTAATGCCACAAAATGGAAGTTTTAAGACTATCGAAGATGATAGCTGGCAGGTTGGTGTGCAACTTAACCAAAAAATTTATGATTTTTCTAAAACTACATCTACTATCAATGCGTATAAGAAAGATAGCGAGATAGCATCTCTATCTTTGAATGACCAAAAAGCCCTTCTTGTTTACAGTGTAAAGACTCAGTACAGCATTGTGCTTCTTCAAACAAAAGCACTTGAGGTAAGAAAAAAAGATCTTAAAACAAAAGAAGAGCTCTACAATCAAGCAAAGGCCTTTGTAAAAGAGGGCTTAAAAACAGAGGCAGATGCTCTAAGTCTCCTTAGCGCGATGTATATAGCAGAAGATAATTTAGCCCAGACAGAATCCGAACTTGATAAAGCACTCTCAACTCTCTCACTATATATGGGAGAAAAAATAGATTCACAAACTAAGTTTGAAGATGATGGTGAGATGGTGAGAAATATAGAGGACAGAGAGCTTCTTCTTGCTAACATCTTAGCAAACAACTATGAAGTAAAAAGTCGTGAACAACAGATATATAGAGATGAGTTTTTATATGAAGCCACAAAAGCCGGGCACTATGGCTCCATAGATGCAGTAGCCTCATATACGCATCAAGATACACTAAACGAATATGACACTTCATTAGTAGGTGTATCTATAAATATCCCCATCTATAGTGGCTCAAGAATAAGTTCGCAAACACAGCAATCGCGCATAGCAAAAGATGAGTCAAAAGAGAGTTATAACTCTAAGAAACTACTCCTTGAAGATGAGATGCAAAGACTCATAATAGACTTAAAAAAGTTCAAACATACTCTAAAAGCAAAAGAGGCTCTAATAGAGTCTTCACAAGCAACTAAAGAGATAGTTGAGGCTAGATACAAAGAAGGTCTATCAACCTACATAGAAGTTCTTGATGCATCTTCTACTTATCTTTTTGCTAACTTAGGGCTATTAGAAGCGAAGTTTAATATCAATAACATTATCAACAGACTAGACTACTTACAAGGAATCATACAATGAGTGCATGGATAAAATACAGTATTGGTGCAATAATTATTGCTCTAGGGGTCTTTGTTTTTTACAACAAAGTATATGTAGCAAAATCAACTTTTAGCACAACTAAACCTGTTTATGGTGATCTGTTTGTAAGTGTTAAGGGAATAGGAAATGTAGATGCAAAGAACATCTATACTATTACTGCACAGAGTGGCGGAAAGATAGATAGCATATATTTTGATGAGGGAGAGTGGGTAAAGCAAGGGGATTTGCTACTAAGCATTGACCCAGTTGATCTGCCTATGTTGTTGGATGAGCAAAGAGTAGCACTTAAAAAAGCTAGACATGAAGTTAACACTTCACAAAGTAATCTTGAGAGCCTAGAGGCTCAAGAGTCACTTATCTTAGTCACTCGTAACCGATATAAAAAACTGCTAGAAGATAGATACGCAACTCAAGCAGAGTTTGACAAAGCAGCTAGCGATTTGCAAAATATGCGCGCGCAGATGGATGCGGCAATAGCAAAGATAGCATCTGCAAAACTAGAAATCCAAAGACTTGCTAAAACCATAGAAGCTACAGAGGAGAAGCTAAAAAGACTCAAAATCTACGCTCCAAGTGATGGATATATAGTTTCAAAAGATGCAGAGCTAGCACAATATGTTCTGCCATCAACTCCTATCTTTAAAATAGTAGATCCAAAAACACTCTGGGTTGTAGTAAATGTAGATGAGAGACTAGCTCATAGCATTAAACTTGGTCAAGATGCTTCTATAGTGCTTAGATCCAAACCAGATGAAAAACTTCAAGGTGTAGTAGAGAGAGTTGTAGCTGTTAGTAATGCCGTAACACTTGAGAGAGAGATAGCAGTAGCATTTAGTGTCACTCCAAGTAAGTTTTACATAAACGAACAAGCAGAGGTAAATATAAAAACAGCAAAGCATGAAAATGTTTTAAAAGTTCCACTCACTCTTATGCGTACAAAAGAGTCTAAAAAAGGTCTCTGGGTCGTTAAAGATGATCGTGCCTACTTTACGCCTGTTACTGTTTTAGCACAAAATGATGATGAAGTTGCCATCTCTTCTGGCATCAATGCTGATAGTGAGCTTTTAGTTTATAAAAATTCAAACAAACCACTTAGCGATGGTATGAAGATATATAGATGATTAATCTAGCCGCAAGAGATATAAAACACACCCTTGGAAAGTTTATTGTAACTGCTATGGGTGTTGGTATGCTCCTTGGAATTGTTCTTATTATGATTGGTGTTTACCGTGGGATGATGGTTGAGGCTGAAATCTTATTAAATGATATAGGTGCGGATTTATGGATAGTTCAAGAGAACACTTTAGGGCCCTTTGCCGAAGCCTCAAGAGTTCATGAAGACCTAAAAGACATCATATATGTAGTGAGTGGCATAGACAAAAGTGAAGCCCTTACCTTTCAAAATATTCAACTCCCAGGCACACTTAAACCTGTTAGAGTTGTCGCCGTAGGCTTCGATATTCATGGAAAATTTAACCCCATAAATCCAGAGAGATTAGTAGCTGGGAGAGAGCTTAAAAATGATCACTATGAGATAGTTGTTAGTGACAAAACTGGCTTTGTGCTAAATGATGAGATAAAACTTGGAAGAAACTTCTATAGAGTTGTTGGAGTTACTGCAAAAACTGTCTCAAATGGCGGAGATCCTTTGGTCTATCTTAGCCTAAAAGATGCTCAAGAATTGCAATTTTTGTACTCTAACAAAGAGATACAAAACAATGTTGCAAGGGGAGTAGTAAATTCAGAATCATATATGGTTAATACTATTGTTGCTAAGGTAAAAGATGGTTTTGACATAGATGAAGTAGCACAAGAGATTAGAAAGTGGCAACATAAGAGTGTCTATACTGCAAATGAGCAAAAAGACATTTTAACAAAAAACCTGATTGAAAAGTCAGCAAAACAGATAGGTCTCTTTACTGTTATCTTAATCATAGTCTCAACTATAATCATAGCTCTTATTATCTACACAATGACACTAGAGAAGATGAAAGAGATAGCCATTATGAAACTTATGGGACTTCCAAATTCCCTTATCATAGAGATGATTGTAAAAGAGACTCTAATTTTAGGAGTTTTTGCCTTTATTTTTGGAAATATCTTCTCGCATCTCACTTATGATGGCTTTCCTAAGTTAGTGATACTACAAATCCCAGATGCTTGGGCGCTCTTTGGAGTTGTTTTAGTAGCTTCTGTTTTGGCTTCTTTTGTCGGTGTTAAAAAAGTTATAAGTGCAGATCCAGCTGCTGCTATTGGAGGATAAGATGAGCGAGCATAGTGCTATAAAAGTTAAAGACCTTGTAAAACACTTTGGTAAGGGTGATAGCCTTGTTAGAGTTATAGAGGGTGCTTCATTTGAGATACAAAAGGGAGAGGTTGTCGCTCTCATAGCTCCTAGTGGTGCAGGAAAGACTACTCTTTTGATGATGATAGGCTGTGTGACAGAGCCAACAAGTGGAGAGATTTGGCTTGGAGAGGAGATGGTTTATAAGGATAAATGGATAGCTAAAGATACTCGTAAGATAAGAAGGGAGAAGATTGGCTTTATCTTTCAAGCTCACTATCTCATTCCTTTTTTAAATATCTTAGAAAACATCACACTCCTACCTCAAGCAAACGGAGTAAGTAAAAAAGATGCCGAGCAAAAAGCTATGGAACTACTAAGATACCTCGAAATAGATGATAAAGCCTACAATATGTCATCACAACTCTCAGGCGGACAAAACCAAAGAGTAGCCATAGCAAGAGCACTTGCAAATAACCCTGAGATAATCCTAGCCGATGAGCCAACAGCAGCACTTGATGGCGAGAGAGCAGTTAGTGTTATTAAGATGTTAAAAAAGATTGCAACTGAGCAAAATGTTGCCATCATCACCGTTACTCATGATGATAGGATTCTTCCCTATTGTGATAGAATTATGAAAATACAAGATAGGGCTATTGTTTTTGAGTAGCTAAAGAGGTTCTAACTTTTATGAAAATTTTATATCTTGAAGATGATATAAACCTATCTCAAACTATAAAAGAGTTTTTAAGTGATGAGGGTTTTGATGTTACTTGCGTTTATGATGGCGAAGAAGCCTTGCAAGAGATTTATAGTTCAAACTTTGATGTACTACTCTTAGATGTAAATGTTCCTCATATCAATGGTTTTAAACTCTTAAAAGAGTTAAGAGCGGCAAAGATAACTACCCCCGCTATCTTTATAACTTCTCTAAATGGTATAGATGACCTCTCGATAGGCTATCATAGCGGTGCTGATGACTATATCAAAAAACCTTTTGAGCTTAAAGAACTGCTTTTAAGGATCAATGCTCTTTTAAGAAGAGAGTATAAAACACAAGAGAGCATCATACAAATAGCGCAAAACATAGAGTTTAATATCCACAGTGATGAGTTAAAAAAAGATGATAAAACTGTTACTCTAAAAAACAAAGAGTCTCTTCTTTTAAAGCTTCTCTTAAAACACAAAAATGAGTGCGTGGGCTTTGATGAAATATATCAAAATGTATGGAATTTTGATGAAGAACACAGCTATATGAGCCTAAGAACATATATAAAAGAGCTGCGTAAGCTTCTTGGTAAAGAGCGGATACAAAGCATTAAAAAACTTGGATATAAACTTGTATAGAGGTGAGAAAAAAAGCATCTTTTATGTACTTGGACTCTATCTAAGCTCTACACTTCTGCTTATTACTACTATATTTGTAAGTTATTACTACTATGAAAGAGACCTGTTTGAGCATGGTGAAAAAGATCTTTTAAAAAAGCACACTTTTCTTCTAACACAACAGCTCTCAGCACTAAATGAAAACAGCAGCGAGAGATATAAGTATCCTCGCTTTGATGAGTTTGAGAGTGCCATCTATGATATAGATAAAAACCTTATCTTTAGCTCAAGCAAAGATATAGATATAGCAAATGTTAAAGATAATTTTTTTACAAAAGAGTCCAACTCCTATCTTTTATCACCATTAACGCCCTACTATTTTGGAGCAGCTTTCATCATCATAGAAAAAAAGTCTAAAAATCTTTATATTTTGGACAACCTTATATTTATCGCTCTTATTACGATTGTCATAACTCTAGTTACCTCTATCTTCCTTGTCAATCTTGTCCTAAAACCTATAAGAGATAACATAAAACTTCTTGATAATTTTATAAAAGACACCACACATGAACTAAACACACCCATCACTGCAATACTTGCAAATATAGAGACTATAGACTCTTCTAGTTGTGACGAAAAAGCACTAAGAAAACTACAGCGCATAAAGATAGCATCACAGAGCATCTCAAACATCTATGAAGATTTAGTTTATTTGCTCCTAAACCACAAAACATCTACTCAAAATGTTGTGCTAAATCTAAGAGAGATGCTACATCAAAGAGTAGAGTATTTTACAAATATGGCAACTGTAAAAAATATAAGCTTTATCTTAGATGCAAAAGAAGATATACACTTCAAAGCTGATAAAAAGAAGATGCAAAGGCTTATAGACAACCTTCTCTCAAATGCGATTAAGTATAGTTACAAATCAACAAATATAAGAGTTGTACTAAATGAGACCTCTCTTAGCATCGAGGATAAGGGCAAAGGCATGAGTGAGCAAGAGGTTAAAAAAATCTTTACAAGATATCTAAGATTTGATAAATCTCAAGGTGGTTTTGGGATGGGATATAGCATCATAGAGTCTATAGTCGATGAGTATAAGATGAAAATAGACATAGTCTCAAAAGAGACCCAAGGAACAAAGGTAACCCTCTCATGGTAAAATTTTTAAGCTTTTTTCTTCTTTTATCTATCAGTTTAGATGCTTCAGAGTTTGATAAAAACTGCTTTGATTGTCATAGTAAAGATTTTAAATTCCATATCATTATGAACAAATACACTCTTAAATTTAGTAGTGAAAAAAGGATAAAAGAGGCTATGTTTGACTACCTAAAAAGCCCAAGTTTAGACAAATCAATCCTGCCTTTAGAATACATACAAAAGTTTGGCTTAAAAGAGAAAAGCCCTCTTGATGACAAAACTCTAAGAGAGATGATAGATATCTACTACGAAAAATTCAACCTTAAATCTAAACTTTACTAGTCTGCTTCTAAATACTGCTCCTTTAAAAACAAATTAAAAAATTTCTATAACTTTTTATAATAGTTTAATATTAATTTATGCTTAGCTTTGCAATAATTGAAGTAATTTTAAAATAACCATATATAAATTCCAATAATTAAAATATAGTTATTTAAAATTCAAATAATTGTAAGAATATGCAAATAATTAGGAGATTTGATGGAGTATTTTGATTTTGGGGTTGGTTTGGCATTTGTTCTTATGATTATAAGCACTATCATTAGTGTGATTTATGGAGCTATAAACTGGAACAAGGATGCTTATGTTTCTCCTCCAGAATTTGTAAAAGATTGGAATAAAACTGAAAAAGAGATAGAGGATGAACTATGACTGGAATGTTTGAAAACATCATTATCATCTTGTATCTTGCGGTTTTAGGATATTTAGGTTTTAGAGGTTATAAACAGACAAAAAGTACTACTGACTATCTTGTAGCTGGGCGTGATACCCATCCTTTTATTATGGCGCTTAGTTATGGGGCTACTTTTATCTCTACAGCTGCCATCGTCGGTTTTGGCGGGGTTGCTGCTTGGCTTGGTAACTCTCTTCTTTGGCTTACGGTTTTTAATATCTTCATAGGTATCTTTATAGCCTTTGTTTTTTTAGGAAATCCTACAAGAAAAATGGGTTACAGACTCAACGCTCACACCTTTCCTGAACTTCTTGCTAAGAGATTTGACTCTAAGTTCATCCAAATCTTTGGCGCTCTTATCATTCTACTATTTATGCCACTCTACGCTACAGCAGTGCTAATCGGTGGAACTCAGTTTATAGCACTTTACTTTGGTACAGATTATCATATGTCTTTGATGGTGTTTTCCATCATCATAACCGCTTATGTAATCGCTGGTGGACTCAAAGGTGTAATGCTAACAGATGCACTTCAAGGGAGCATCATGTTTATCGCTATGATTATCCTTGTAGTCGTTACCTTTGACTCTTTAGGCGGAGTAGTATCGGCGTTTTCTAAGCTTGAAAATGTTTGGCAAGTAACTGTTGTGGACCATCTCGCTTCTAAGAGTATAAATGAGTTTGCACCAGGTTCGCCTGACTTTATGATGAAGCTCTCTTTATTGTGGGGATTTGAGGGCTGGAACTCTATGCCACAGTTTTTAAGTAAGGGCTGGCTCTTTGTAATTACAACTATCACTATGGGTGTGGGTATCGGTGTTTTGGCTCAACCACAGCTTATAGTTAGATTTATGACGGTCAAATCTAAGCAAGAGTTAAACCGCGCGGTTCTTATTGGCTCTATATTTATACTTGCAATGACTGGCATCATCTTTATAGTCGGTGCTCTCTCAAACGCTTGGTACTTTGAGTTTAACGAGGGGAAAAATGCACTTCAAAGTGCTGGGTCTGTTGAGAAAGTGATACCACACTTCATAAACACAGCGATGCCAAAGTGGTTTGCTTTTGTATTTCTTTTTGCCCTAATCTCAGCTGCAATGAGCACACTCTCCTCACAGTTTCACACTATGGGAACGGCAGTTGGGCGTGACTTTTTTGAGCAGATTACTAAAAAAGATTATGACTCTGTTATGGTTACAAGACTTGGCGTTGTTGTGATGATAATCTTCTCAGTCACTCTAGCTTACGCTTTTGATGATGAGCCAGCCATTATAGCGCGCTCTACTGCTATCTTCTTTGCTCTTTGTGCTAGTGTTTTTCTACCAAGTTTTGTAGGTGGACTCTTCTTTAGAGGCATGACAAAAGCGGGAGCTATCTCTTCTATGATAGTTGGCTTAGTAGTGTCGAGTTTTTGGCTACTTTTTGTTCACTTTAAAGAAGCAAAATCACTAGGTCTTGCAAAAGCTATCTTTGGCAAAGACTCACTCTTAAGTGGAGACATCATCTTTGTAGATGCGCTGGTAGTTGCTCTACCGCTCTCAATTATCACAGCTATTGTAGTATCTATGATGACTAAAAAGATGGATAAAAAACACCTAGACAGATGTTTTAATGACTAATTTGGACTTGTTCAAACTATAAATAAAAAAGGGAAAATTACATGAAAAAAAGAAGTTTAGTACTAGCTACAATTTTAGGTTTAACTACCTTTACTTCAGCAGATACGCTTGAAGAGGCGTTTAAAGAGGGTAAGGTTCAGGGGGAACTAAAGTCTTTTTATATCAACCGTACTTATGATTGGGGAAGTGGTTTTGCTAGAACTCCTTCAAAATATACTCGCGATGGGCTCTCTGTTGGTGGGCATCTAGGTTATCAGACTGGCTCTTACTATGGTTTTGATGCTGGTGCTACATTTTACACAACAAACAAGATAGATAAAAAATCTAGCAATCCTGATAAAAACGACAACACTCCTTTTGGTTCTGATGGCAAGGGCTATAGTGTACTAGGCGAGGCTTATATAAGCTATGGTTTTGATAAAACTTCTATAAGAGTAGGACGACAAAGTATCAACACACCTTTTGCCGCTCCAAATAACTTTAGGATGCTACCAAACACCTTCGAGGGAGTAGTTGTAAAAAACTCCAACATAAGCGATACAACACTAGAGCTAGGTCACATAACAAAAGTTCAAACAAATGGTTTTGCAAACTCAGTTCCAGTTCCTAACTCTACGCTAGATCCAACAAATGCAAATGCTAGACTTAGCCTACTCTATGGTTTTGGACCTGGTTATGAGGTGGGAGAATTTACTAGCATCTCTGATGTCTATCTTGGAAAAACCAACCAAAAAAGCACAGCTGGAATGACTTATCTAAATGCAACTTACACAGGATTTGATGGCATAAAATTAGAAATCTGGGATCAATATATCCACGATATTATGAACATAATAGTAGCAAAGGCTAGCTACAAAGGTAGACTTAGTGTTTTTAACACCTTTGCATCTGTGTTTTACACAAAACAAGATGATGTTGGGGACAACCTACTTGGAAAAGCTTTTAACACAACAGGCAAAGATAAAGATGTAGATGCAAGCCAATATGGAGCGATGTTAAAGGCTTCGCTAGACAATGGTTTAGGCATAGATTTGCGTTATGTAAATACTCCAGCATCAAAAGGAAGTGTTTTAGACGGTGGCATCGTAAACGCTCTTGGAGGTGCTAACCCTTTTATCATCTCTCAAGGTGCTCTGCACGCTAACTTAGGAGATACAGCCTCTTATATGTTAGGGATTGATTACAACTTTAAACCTCTAACTGGTATAGATTTGCTCTCAATGGTTAAGTATTTTGAGTATGATATTGGAAAGTACAACGGCTACCAAAGTGGTTATGAGTGGAAGACAAAAGAGGTTGATTTTGACTTGATTTATCAAGTTACAAAAGAGTTTAAACTTCAAGCTAGAGCTAGTTTTACTAAGGATTGGTTAGATTTAGGGGCAACTAAGAGTCTTAGTTTTGATGAATATCGTTTAATTGCGTATTATAAATTTTAATATATCTCAATAGTTGTAAAATTTAGTCTTTATTTAAGCCTTATTTATATAACTATTGTGTAGATTAACAAGAACAAATCTTCTGAAGATAAATAATTATAAAGAGTGAGACTTTTATGAAACAGACACTAATGGGAAACGATGCGATTGCTTGGGGACTTATCCATGCAAATGTTGATATGGTTAGCGGATATCCCGGTACTCCATCAAGTGAGATACTAACTGAGGTTCAAAAGATAAAGCACAAGCTAAACTTAGATGTTTATGCTGAGTGGGGAACTAATGAAAAGGTTGGTTTTGAGGTAGCTTACGCTGGTGCGATAGCTGGCAGAAGAACCTGTGCAACTATGAAGCAAGTAGGCCTTAATGTGGCGAGTGATGCGCTTATGAGTGCTGCTTATATTGGTAATCTCGGCGGAATGTTACTTATCGCTGCTGATGATCCAGGTTTTCACTCTTCACAAACTGAACAAGATAGCCGTGTTTTTGCAAAATTTGCACGCATCCCAGTTCTAGACCCTGCAACTCCTCAAGATGCTTATGATCTTACAAAGTATGGAGTTGAACTCTCTGAGAAGTTTCAAATCCCTGTTATGCTTCGCCCTGTTATGCGTGTTTGTCACGCTAGAGAAATCATCGAGATGGATGATGAGACTAACTTTAAACCTAACAAGGGTGAGTTTAAAAGAGATGTTCCTCGCTGGGGAGCAGTTCCACGAAAAGATAGATTCCCTCAAGGAAAAGAGCAACTAAACCGCATAGAAGTTATCAAAGAGTATAACTGGGAAAACCTTCTAAAAAAAGAGTTTGACAAATGCGAGGGTAAAAACAAAGTTCTAATCATCACAAGTGGAACTGGTTATGGCTTTGCTAAAGAGACTCTAAGTGATCTTAATCTTGAAGCTGATGTTGTAAAAGTTCTTATGCCTTACCCTCTTCCTGTGGAGCAGATGAGAGATAGATTTAAGTCTTACGATAAAGTTTTAGTTGTAGAAGAGCCGTATCCATGTGTTGAAGAGCAGATAGCATCTCCTAATGTTTATGGTAAAAATACAAACAGCATCCATCAGATAGACGAGATGAGCAAAGAGGAGATTTTAAAAGCATTTAAAAATATCGGTCTTTATGAGGGAGAAAATATCTATGCAACTCCTCCAGCCTTAAACTTTGAAGTAGAAGCTCGTCCACCTGCGCTCTGCCCTGGTTGTCCTCACCGTGATGTTTACTATGCCATCACTAAAGTGTTTAAAAAGAAAAAAGCTATATATCCATCAGATATAGGTTGTTACACTCTAGCTATTGCACAAGGTGCAATTGATAGCATCTTGTGTATGGGTGCTAGTGTCTCTATGGCTAGTGGTTTTGCTCTTAGTGACCCAGATAAAACAGTCGTTGCAACCATCGGTGATGGAACATTTTTTCACTCTGGAATAGCGCCACTTATAAATGCTGTCTATCAAAACCATAAATTTATACTTGTCATCTTAGATAACTCTACTATTGCCATGACAGGTCGTCAAACTACACCATCAAGAGAGAACAAAAACATCGACATCAAAAAGATAGTTGAGGGAATGGGAATCGACTGTATGGAGCATCACTACTCTTATGAGATGCAAGATAATGTTGACTTCTTTAGAGAGGTAAAAAAGGTACACGCTGATGCGATAGGACCTACTGTTGTAGTGGTTCGTGAATTTTGTATCTTAGACAGAGAGAGAGCTCCTGAGTTTATACCAAATATCTTTGCTAAGGTTGATCCTGAACTTTGTATCGCTTGTGATCAATGTACTACCATATATAAGTGTCCACCAATGGCTTATAACGATGATGGAGTTATCGAGATAGATCCATTTTTGTGTGCTGGTTGTGGAGGATGCTTGGATGTTGTTTGTCCAACAGATGCCTTCGTGCAAGATTTTGACTACTTAAAGAGAGGTAACTAAGATGAAATATCAGATCGTAATAGCTGGCTTTGGTGGTCAAGGTGTTGTTTTTTTAGTTAAGGTTTTAGCAATCTGTGCAGGAAATCGCAATATCGCATTTTTGGGAACTGAAAACCACGGTATGAGCCAAAGGGGCGGATCTGTCTCTTGTGACATTAAAATAGGCGAATTTACAAACCCAGTAATAGACAAAAATCAAGCAGACCTTATGATAGCACTAGAGAAAAATGAGGGTTTAAGAAATCTTGCATTTTTAAAGCTTGATGGAACACTTGTTACAAATGCAAAAGATAAAGATAAGTATCCAGAACTCCCTTTTAAAGGTTTTGCAAAGATAGATGCCTTTAAAAAGGCTGAAAAAGGAGAGTTTCCTATTCAAGGTCTAAATGTTTATATGTTAGGATTTGCCCTTATTCATGACAAAAACTTTCCTTTTAGTGTGCAAGAAGTAAAAGATGCCATCACTCAGATGAATCCAAAAGTAGCAGAGCAAAACATAGTCATACTAGAGCAAGCCATGAGAGATGCTAAGGAGTCAAAATAATGTGGAACAAAATCGAGGGTGCACCAAGAGAGACCATAGAAGAGACTCAACTAAAAAGACTCAAAGAGACACTAGAGAGAGTCTATGAGCTAACTTCTTTTTATAAAGAGAAATTTGATGAGTTAGGCATAGCTCCAAAGGACATAAAAACCCTTAAAGATATAGCAAAGCTACCTTTTACAAAAAAACAAGATCTAAGAAACCACTATCCCTTTGGTCTGTTTTGTGTACCTATGAGCGAAGTTGTAAGAGTTCACAGTTCAAGTGGAACTACAGGAAAGCCCACAGTTGTAGGATATACTCAAAGCGATATGGATGTTTGGGATGAAGTTATGGCTAGAGTCTATACAATGGCAGGAGCAACAGCTGAAGATGTGGTGCATAACGCTTATGGTTATGGACTCTTTACTGGTGGGCTTGGATTTGATAGTGGCGCTAAAAAGATAGGAGCTACTACCATCCCTGCTTCAAGCGGTTTTACAGATAGACAAATCATGCTTATGAAAGACTTCAACGCTACTATCTTAGCAGCAACTCCATCATTTGCACTTCATATGTATGAAACAGCTAAGAAATCTGGCAGTGGTTATCTAAAAGATTTTAAACTAAAATCTGGAGTATTTGGAGCTGAACCTACTAGTGATGGACTAAAAGAGGAAGTCTCTCGTGTTTGGGGCATAGACTACCATGAAGTTTATGGGCTTAGTGAGATAATTGGGCCAGGTGTTAGCTCAAACTGCAAACACTCTAAGCTTTTACATGTAAATGAAGACCATTTCTACCCTGAGATAGTTGACTATAAAACTGGTAAAGTACTACCAGATGGAGAGCGTGGAGAGTTAGTGATAACTTCACTTACAAAACAAGCTCTTCCTATCATTCGCTATAGAACTGGAGATATAACTTCACTTCACCGCGCGCCTTGTGCTTGTGGAAGGACTCTTGTTCGCATGGAGAGCATCGTTGGACGTGTTGATGATATGATTATAGTAAATGGTGTAAATGTCTATCCATCACAAGTTGAGCATGTTATAGCAAATACTGAGGGAGTAACTCTAAACTACCAAATTATTGCAGATAAAAAGGGCCACCTTGATAAGATAGACATCTTAGTAGAAGTTAGCGACGAAGTTTTAAGTGACTCAGTAGCAGAGATGGAAAAAATCAAAAAAGACATACAGCACTCACTAGCAAATAACCTCTATATAAACGCAAATGTAAAGCTTGTTGAGCCTAGAACACTAGAGAGAAGCATGGGTAAAGCTGTGCGTGTTGTAGATAAAAGGATATAAAATGTCAAAGATTATAAAACAGTTATCTATCTTTGTTGAGAATAAAATGGGAGAGTTAAGCGATATAACTACACTTCTAGCATCTGAGCATATCTCTATAGAGTCTATAAACCTCTCAGATGCTAGTGATTTTGGCATACTTAGACTCATAGTAGATGATAGCCAAAGAGCCAAAGAGATTTTAGAGAAAAATGGTTTTTCTTCTAGGTTTACAGATGTTTTTGCTGTAGAGATTGGTGACCATGTTGGAAGTTTTAACTCTGTTATAAAAGCACTTGCTAAACAAAACATAAACATAGAGTACACTTATACTATATCAAACGCAGAGATAGGAGCTTTTATATTTAAAGTAGCAGATATAGAGCTTGAAAATGCTATAAAAACACTTGAAAAAGCAGGCATTCATCTTCTTTGTGAGATTTAAAAAAAGGCAAATATGAAAGCTCAAGATATAGATATAAAAGATATAGGTTTTTTAAAGTTTATCGGTGGAGAAGTCCTAGACCTAGGTGATGGATATGCTCAACTAGGCTTTGATGTCCTACCTCACCACAAACAGCACTTTGGCGTTGTTCACGGCGGAGCCATCGCTACACTAGCAGATCATTGTGGTTGGTATGCTGCTGTTTCTGTGCTTGAGAAGGGTTTTAGTGCTGTAACTATTGAGATAAAGATAAACTACTTAAAACCAGCTAGAGATGAAGTCCTAACAGCAGAAGCGAGAGTTGTAAATCAGTCAAAAAGAACTGTCTTTACAACTATAGAGATATTCTCAAAAGATACACTCATCGCTTATGCAACTGGAACCTACCATGTACTAGATGAAAAAAAGGCTCTAAACTGTGCTAAACAATAGAGAGATAAGCGATAGATTTGAAGTTCAAATCAACACACTTTACAACTGGCAAAAAAGCAAACCAAAGCTCTATGCCTACCTAAAGCACGCTGACTACAATAAAGAGCGAAACAAAGAGATAAATGTACTTCTTGAGTACTATGCAAAGTCCATCAGCAAAAACTTTAGTGTTGAAGAGATTCACTACATCATAAACTCAGATATAAACCCTCATACTATAGAGCAGATAGACAATTTACACAAGATTTTTATCACACTTGAGGCTAAAAATCTCTCTATAAAAAGTGACTTCTTACTTGGCATCTATGATAAGTTCCACACTATGAACATCATAGAAAAGTATATCTTTTACAAAAGAGTCTACCGCATAAGAGACAAAGAAAGCTCATTTTCAAAAGAGAAGATAGAGCTATATTTTAAAGAGTATTTAAGTAAAGCAAAAGACAGATAAAGTAGCTTTTTAACTATTCTTTAGCACTTTTTTGATATAGTTTTGTATTAT
>CAYWVG010000011.1:0-27017 GCA_964461645.1 uncultured Sulfurimonas sp.
ACAATAGAATGTTAAAAGAGGATGACACAAGGATAAATGAGCTTATAATCTTTTTCGCCATCATAGCGGGACTAGCAACATTTGGATTTTGGGGTATGATACTAGGACCTGCAATAACAGCTTTTTTCTTAACTCTTTTAAAACTATTTGAGGCTAGGACAAAAGAGTGTGAGAATTCATCTAATTCTTATAAATCTCAGGATAATCATCTTTAAATCTCCTATGCAACCAAAACCAAGGTTTAGGGTTTTTAAATATCTCTTTTGTAAGCCAATCGGTTTGCATTTGAGTTGAGACTCTTATGTCTTCTTCTGCATCATCTGTTTTTGGCGGGATTATCTCATCATAAAATTTTATAACAAAGTTTTCATCATCTTCGGTATGAATCAGCGCAGGAATCAAAGCCGCATCAAACTTTCGTCCAAAGTAGGCAGTAGTCTTTATCTGACTTGTTGCTTTACCTAAAAAGTCAACGGTTATGGCTTCTTTTTTGTTTACATTTGTATCTATCAAAATTGCTATAGCTTCACCAGCGCGAAGGCGCTTTAAGATGCCTCTTGTTGCACCACCTCTCTCAATATACTCCATACGAGATTTTGAGCGAGAACTTAGTAAGTACTCTTCAAAATGCTTGTTTTTCATCTTTTTATAAACTATCATAATCGGTTCACGAAGAGCGCTGAGCATCGCTCCTGCAAATTCCCAAGAGCCATAGTGAGCAGTTACAAAGATGATGGGTCTGTTTTGCTCTTGAGCTTTTTTTACAACTTCATCATTGACAAAGCTTACTTTTTTTGCAAGTTCTTCAATACTGTAGTATCTTATCTCCATGGTGTGAAGAAAATTTAGAAGAAGTTGTTTAAATGAAGCCTTGGCAATATCTTGTATAAACTCTTCACTTATGTCATCTCCATAAACGAATTTTAGATTATCTCTTACAACTTTGTTATATCTCTTTGAGGTTTTATAAGCTATAAATCCAAGAGATATAAAAAAAGAGCGTCTGAGTTTTTTTGGAAGAGACATTAAAATTTTTTCTAAAAGTAAAAAAGCGTAAAATCCTATCATTTCAATAACTCCTTTGCTTTTTGTACAATATTTTTTACTTTTATCTCTGTGATGGAAAAGTCATTTTTATCTATGTGGCAAATATTTACTTTTGAGTCTGATTTTACAAATAAGTTTTTAGGAGTCTCATACATCATTCTACTTGTGGTTGGACCAAAAAGGGTGATGGATGAAATGTTTTGTGCCCATGCAATGTGCGTTGGCCCTGTGTCATTTCCTATAAGTAAATCAACACTAGAGATAAATGAGACTAACTCAAAGAGAGATAGTTTTGGAGCAAGGATGGCAGAAGTGGAATTTTTGCAAATCCATAAAGCATCTTCTCTCTCTTTTTCATCTCCCCAAACAATGTAACAGTTCTCTCCTAGCTCATCACAAAGCTGGGCTACTTTTTCTTTTGGGTATTTTTTTGATTCCCAAGATGCACCAATAACTATGGCTATGTTTTTTTTCTCACTTAGTGCATAGTTATCAACTTCAAAAACTCTGTCTTTTTTAAGTAGCATTGAGTCATTAATCTCAAATCCAAGTCCATCAGAGACTAGAAAAATGTTTCTTTTTACAATATTTTCATCATATTTTATATGTGAAGTTGTCTTATAAAAAAATCTTGAGAGTGGTTCTCTTGAAGAGTTTCTATCAAAACCATGTGTGTTTTTGCCAATTAGTCTTGCTACAATGCTTGATTTTAGCAGCCCTTGTATATCTATGATAATGTCAAATTCACCTAACGAGCGAAGCATTGAGATGGTTTTAAAGAGTTCTCTAAGGCTTTTTGACTTTTTTAGCTTTTTTAGGTTGATGGTGTGAACTTTATGCAGTAAAGGGTGGTTTTGAAGAAGCGGCGCAAATACTTCTTCTGTTATCCACTCAACTTGTGCATCTGGATAATTTTGGTGTATAAACTGTAACACGACTGCACTATTTACGATGTCTCCAAGTGCTGAGAGCCGCACTATGGCTATGCGTTTTATATCTTTTTTCATTGGCGTTATTATAACTAACTTCGCATAATAGTTTGTTTTTTAAGCTCGACTATAATCTCTTTTTGCCTATCATAGACATACTCCATAAGGATAGATTCATGTGTTTGATCTTCTTGTAAATCTACAACTATCTTGCAATACTCTTCATTACACTTCGTTAAAGTAACTTTTGCATTTAGTGCTAGTTTCATATACCCATCAGCAGAACTTTTGATAGGTAGAGTAAATTTCAGCTCAACACTTGTTGAGTTTAAGTCTTCAACGTGCTTAAAAAGTCTTGTTTTAATGGCTACAGAGTTCATAGAGATATCTAAAATTTCTCCATTTAATGAGCCCTTGTTTGTTACTAGAGAGATAGGCGTTCTTTGAGAAGTAGTTACTCGACTATATGTTCTAGCATTTGCGCTTCCATTTTCAAACCTAAAGTTTTTTAAAAGTGCTACTCGTTTTTGAAAATCGATGAGTTTTACATCTGCTGTTATGTCTTTTAGAAAGTTTGGAGACTGAATAACGGTCTTTTTTTCAAAGTTCATAACCGTACCTTGAAGTTGCTCAAAACTTACATATATTTCTTCTTGAGTTTTTTTGACAATGAAAGAAGGGGTGTTGATACATAAACCTTTGTATATATTTAGAAGTTTTATGGATGTTTTGTTTGTAAAAGTTGATTGTAAAAGTAAGTCTATTGCTTTTTCATCGTCAAGTTCACTGTCGATGTTTATAATTCTATGTATTTTTTTAGTCTCTATATTTTTGGCAGAAATTTTTTCTTTTGAAATATCTGAAATGATTTTTAGTGCGTCGTTTAGTTCAACATCATTTACATCAAAAACATGTAAACCAATGATGGGTTTTATCTTCTCTTTGGAAGTGTATGTCAATATGTGTTTTTGTATGCTTTGAGCCTTTTGCTTTGTTGCTTCAAAGTCAAGTCCTTCAAAAAGAGTTATATAGAGTTTACTGTCATATTGAGCAAGAAGTGTGTGAGCATCTATGTCTAACTCAACTTGTAGAAGTAAGTCACCAATAGCCATCTCAATCTCATACTCACTCCAAAACTGACGTAGACTCTCCATATTTTCAATGCTTATGGTTATGATGGAGTAGATATTAGTAGAAAAGTTCTTCTCAAGTAGTTTGTCTTTTAAGACTTCTATAAAGTAGATGCGGCTTTTTATAAACTCAATCCTTTTTTGTTTAATTGGAGTGTTTTGCAAAGCTTCTTCGACAAATATATACTTTTGTGAGCTAAGTGTAGAACTTATACTTTTGATTTTATATCTTTTTGAAATCTCTTCAAATGTGATATTTTCTTCTTTAGAAATATCTTCTTTTAAAAAAAGTTCCAAATCAATCTTTGAGCAAAAATTTAAATCCAACATATATAAATCTTTGCACTTAAAATCAGTAAGTAGCTTCTGGCTTGCAAAAATTAAGTTATTTTGCTCAAATGACATAAAGGAGAAGTTTTTTGAAAATGTAGTTGCTATCTCTTTGTTTTGAGAAGTTGTTTGTGTTAAAAGAATATCTGCTCTTATATCAGAGATGATTTTTGTAGTTTCGTGTTTTGGTGTAAAAGTATTTTTTACATTTAAAAGAGATGACAGTTGAAAAAGCATTAAGGTGTGCAGATCATCTATAAAAAAGTATATCAAAGATTTTTTTTTGTTAATAAGAAGTTTTCTTATATGAAGTAATATATCTTTTTCTAGCTTGTGTATCTCTACTAAATATACATCAGCTTCTTTAATTTCCTGTGCTTTACTTATATCTATCATCTCGCAAGATTCAAAAGATTTAGTGACGTCAGATATTTGTTTGGACACAGCGGTATAAAAGTATAGGTGAATCAATTTAAATACCTTCTGTGATTTTTAGGCGATTATAGCATATATTTTAAAGCAATCCATAAGTCATAAACAAGATATAGAGATATGAAAATATATCATTATGAGCAGAAAGTTATGTAGCCTTTGGTATAATTGCAAAAATTTAAACATAAGGCGTGCCAATAGATGGTTGCATCAGATATCCAAGACTTTGCAGAGGGACGAACTAAAGTAAGAGCTTATCTTTGCTATCTTTTTTCTAGGAACATTCCAAATAGGCTTCCATCCCTTACAAAAGAGATGATAATTCCTCGACTTTTAAAAATAAAAGCGGATTTAGAAAACTGTGAAGGAATCTATCTTTTAGATTATAAAGGTGTTCAAATATCGCCAACCTATACAGCATCTAAAGAGATTGAGGGTGATATAGGAAAGATTAGAGCAGATCGTGCCTACTACTACCGTGCAGTTAGGGAGGAGAGATGTACTATAACCGATCCATATCCATCTCTGATAACTCAAGATTTAACAGTTACAGCATCTCAACCAATCTATAACGAAAAGAATGAACTCATCTATGTAGCATGTTTAGATATGCCTCTTGAAGAGGTTTTAAAGATAGCTCAACTAAACACGTCAGATGCCTTTTTTACAAAACTATTTAAATACTCTTATGCAATGTTTGCTTTTGCGCTTATAGCAGTTGCAATATTTCTTTTTGCTCATGGTGTTAAGAGCTTTTTTGTAAATGAGATAACTGTTTCGCATCTAGTAGTAGATGATATGTTTAAGGCAACTATTTTACTCACCCTATCTTTGGCTATTTTTGACTTGGCAAAGACTCTTATAGAAGAGGAGATAATGGGACGAAATAAAGAGCAGGACATCTCAAGGCCGCATAAAACTATGGTTAAGTTCTTAGGTTCTATCATCATTGCACTCTCCATTGAAGCACTGATGTTAGTCTTTAAGTTTGCCATAACAGATCCGCAGATGCTTATGTATGCTATGTTTATCATAGGCGGAGTTGCACTTTTGATAATAAGCTTAGCAATATATATAAAATTTACAAAATCATCGAGTGAAATATGATAGGAATTGTTGATTATAAGATGGGAAATCTAGCAAGTGTTCAAAATGCATTTTCAATACTTGGAGAAAAGACAGTTATAGTGTCTGACCCAGAGAGATTTAAAGAGTATGATAAGCTTTTACTGCCTGGTGTTGGCGCTTATGGAGATGCAATGAAGCATCTAAATCAAAGAGGTATGGTTGATGCTTTAAAAGAGTACGCATCAAGAGGAAACTATATGATAGGCATCTGCTTAGGTATGCAGCTGCTCTTTGAGAGTAGTGAAGAGTTTGGAGATAACAAAGGTTTAGGTCTTGTAAAAGGAAGAGTAAAAGCTTTTGATAAAAGTAGATTTCAAGAAAATCTAAAAGTGCCACATATGGGTTGGAACAGAATGTTTACATCAAAGCATGCAGTATTTGAAGGCCTAGATACAAACCATTACTTATACTTTGTCCACTCATATCATGTTGAATGCGAAGATGAGAGAGATATCATAGGTAAAACACATTATGGATACGAGTTTGCATCAGCAGTAGCTCATGAAAACATATTGGGGATACAACCACATCCAGAAAAAAGTCATAAAAATGGTTTAAAGATTTTGGAGAATTTTATTAAATTGTAGTTGCTTCTTGTATGTATTCCCACGCAGAGCGTGGGAACGAGGGAGGTGTGACGCATGTTTGTGGTCGATTTTAAATATATACTCCACTCGCAAGAAGATGGAGTGAGAGATAAATAGTAAAAAGGAAAAAAATGACTCTATATCCAGCAATTGATCTAAAAGATGGAAAGGCTGTAAGGCTTACAAAAGGACTTATGGATAGTGCTAAGATCTACTCAGATGAGCCGTGGCTTTTAGTAAAGAAGTTTGAAGAGATGGGTGCGAAGTGGGTTCATTTGGTTGACTTAAATGGTGCTTTTGCAGGAGAACCTAAAAATTTAGAGCAGATCGTAAAGATACGACAAAACTGTAGTGTAAAACTTGAGCTCGGTGGTGGCATCCGCGATGAAGAGACTATCAAAAAGATGCTAGAAATTGGCATAGATAGAATTATTCTCGGCTCTATAGCTGTTAAAAATCCAGAATTTGTAAAAGAGATGGCTGCTAAGTACCCAATAGCCGTAGGCATAGATGCCATAGATGGATATGTGGCAGTTGAGGGCTGGGGAGAGGTAAGCACTATGCTAGCAACTGATCTTGCAAAAGAGTTTGCTAATGCTGGTGTTGAAGCTATTATATGTACAGATGTTGGCAAAGATGGAACACTAAGTGGTGTAAATGTTGAGTTTACACTAGATATTGCAAGAGCTAGTGGAATTAGTACAATTGCTAGTGGTGGTGTAAAAGATATAGGCGATATTGAAGCACTGATTGCAACTAAAGAAGTCGATGGTGTTATCATAGGAAAAGCTTACTATGAGGGAACGATAGATTTACCAAAGCTATTTAAAAGCCTGGATTAATAGTAAAAAAACAAAAATTTAGATATTATTTGATTATAAATTTTGCAAAATATATTATAAAAAAGGATTTCAATTGAAATTACTTGTTGTTGATGATAGTTCTACAATGCGACGTATTATAAAAAACACTTTAGCTCGCTTGGGATATAAAGATATTTTAGAGGGAGCTGATGGTGTTGAGGGTTGGAATCAAATGGATACAAACCCTGATATCGATATGTTAATCACCGACTGGAATATGCCTGAGATGAATGGCCTAGAGTTGGTTAAAAAAGTTAGAGCTGATGCACGTTTTAAAGATACACCGATTATCATGGTGACGACTGAAGGTGGCAAGGCAGAAGTTATCACGGCTTTAAAAGCTGGTGTAAACAACTATATAGTAAAACCATTTACTCCTCAAGTGCTAAAAGAAAAACTTGGTGCAGTTATGGGGATAGCTTAGTAATGCAAGATTACTACTACGAGTTAGTAGTTAAAGTCTCATCACACAAGGAACTTTTTGCAGACTTCTTATCCGACACAATAGATGTTGGGTTTGAAGAATCTTCAGACGGTTTTACTATAAGAAGTGAAGATGAACTTGAAACTATCGCTTGGGGACTAGAACAGTTTTGTGAGGCTCTGCAAAAGGCTTTAGGCAAAACTATAGAACTTGAATATACGCACAAAAAACTTAAAAATAGTGACTGGGTTGAGCTTTACCAAAAAAGTATAACTCCTGTAGAGATAGATAAGTTTTACATACATCCAACATGGGATGCTCAAAATCCAAATCTAATAAACATCGCCATTGATCCAGCTCTTGCCTTTGGAACTGGACATCACCCAACTACAGCTTCATCTCTTAGAGCAATATCAAAGTATGTAAAAAAAGGTGATACTCTAATAGATGTAGGCTGCGGAAGTGGGATATTGGGCATAGGAGCTATTAAACTTGGAGCAATTGTAGATGCTTGTGATACTGACGCAGTTTCAGTGCAAAATTCAAAAGAAAATGCAGAGTTAAATAAAGTAGAATTTTCAAATATTTGGGAAGGTTCTTGCTCACTAAGTGATAAAAAATACAAGGTAGTTGTAGCAAACATAGTCGCAGATGTACTTACATTTATAGCAAAAGACTTAAAAAATGCTCTTGAATATGATGGAGTGCTAATATTGTCAGGTATTTTGGATAAGTATGAGAATAAGGTTTTAAGCTTCTACAAGGATTGTGAGATACTTGAACGAATAGCAGTAGATGAGTGGGTAACACTTGTCTTAAAAAGAAAATAAAAAAAGAGATAAATAATGCCAAATAAAAATAACAATGAGAACAAAAATAATAATTTTTTTAACAATAACCCACTAATAGCTTTTGCTATTTTTTCAGTGGCTATCATCTTACTCTTTAAAGCTTTGGTTGGTGATGGCGGAGGACTTGATGAGGCAGGAACTTCAAACAGAAAAACAAAGCAAGTAAGCTACTCTGAACTTAAAAGTTTAGTAGAAGCTAAAACATTAAAAGAAGTAAATATTGGGCAAACCTACATAAAAGCAGTTGGAAGTGATGGCACTATTTATACAACTAGAATTGTAAAAGGTGATACAAAACTCGTAGAGCAACTTGATAAGCAAGGTATTGAATATACAGGATTTAGTGAAACAAATTGGTTTACTGAGATGTTTGGCTGGTTATTTCCTTTTCTTATCATCATCGCAATTTGGATGTTTTTTGCAGGAAGAATGCAAAAAAGTATGGGTGGTGGACTCTTAGGCATAGGAAGTTCAAAAAAGCTAGTAAACTCTGAAAAACCAAATACAAAGTTTGATGATGTTGCGGGCGTTGAAGAGGCAAAAGAAGAGGTTCAAGAGATAGTTGACTTCTTAAAATATCCAGCTCGTTATGTAGAGATTGGCGCGAAAATCCCAAAAGGTGTTCTCTTAGTAGGATCTCCCGGAACTGGTAAAACGCTTTTGGCTAAAGCAGTGGCTGGAGAAGCAGATGTTCCTTTTTTCTCAGTAAGTGGTTCTAGCTTTATAGAGATGTTTGTGGGTGTTGGTGCAGCTCGTGTCCGTGACCTGTTTGAGCAAGCAAAAAAAGATGCTCCAAGTATCATCTTTATAGATGAGATAGATGCCATAGGTAAAAGCCGTGCAGCTGGTGGAATGATGGGTGGAAATGATGAGAGAGAGCAGACTCTAAATCAACTCCTAGCAGAGATGGATGGTTTTGGAACAGATACTCCTGTTATCATCTTAGCCGCTACAAATAGACCTGAAGTACTAGATCAAGCACTACTTCGTCCAGGTCGTTTTGATAGACAAGTCTTAGTAGATAAACCAGACTTTGAGGGCCGCGTGAAAATCCTAAAAGTACATATGAGAAGTGTAAAAATGGATGAAGATGTTGAGGTTGAAGAAGTAGCTCGTCTAACCGCTGGACTAGCAGGTGCAGATTTGGCAAATATTGTAAATGAAGCTGCCCTTTTAGCTGGACGAAAGAGCCAAAAAAGTGTTAAGCAAAAAGACCTTTACGAGGCAGTTGAGAGAGCATTAGCTGGACTTGCTAAAAAATCTCGCAGAATTAACCCTAAAGAGAAGAAGATAGTGGCCTATCATGAGAGTGGTCATGCACTGATGGCTGAGACAACAAAGGGAGCTAAAAAAGTTTCTAAAGTCTCTATAGTTCCTCGTGGACTTGCAGCTTTAGGTTACACTCTAAACAAACCAGAAGAGAACAAATATATGATGCAACAACATGAGTTGTGGGCTGAAGTTGATGTTCTTCTTGGTGGTCGTGCAGCCGAAGATGTGTTTTTGGGTGAGATCTCAACTGGTGCTGGAAATGATCTTGAGAGAGCAACAGATATCATAAAATCTATGGTTCAAACTTATGGAATGAGTGATGTAGCTGGACTTATGGTTTTAGAAAAAAGCAGACAATCATTTTTGGGTGGCGGACAACAATCTACTCGTGAATATAGTGATAAGATGGCCCAAAATATGGATGAGTTTATTAAAACATCCCTCTCAAAAAGATATGAAGAGGTTAAAACTCGCTTAGAAGAGTATAGAGAAGCAATTGAGAGAATGGTAAAACTTCTTTATAAGAAAGAAAACATTACAGGCGAAGAAGTAAGAGAGATTATTGTTAATTTTGAAAAAGAACACAATATGGACTCAAAAGTAGAAACTTCAGTTGATGATATAGCAGAAGAGTTAAAAGAAGATGCAAAAATGTCTAAAAATAATATAAACAAAAATAGTGAGAATGATGATGAACAATAATCTCCTACCAATAGCTAAAGAAGGATTTAACCGCATAGGTTTTACCTTTTTAGTATTTATTATTTTTAGTATATTTGATTTTGATTTTTTTGAATTTCTCTCTTTTGTAGCGGTAATTTTTATGATATTTGTATATAGAAACCCTGAGAGAATGTCTCCAATCCTTGAAGTAAAAAGCGTAGTCTCTCCTGTTGATGGAACTGTTATTTCTATAGATGAGATAGATGATAGTGAGTATGCCTACAAGATAGAGATAAACAGTAGTTACTTTGATGTCTCTCTACTTCGCTCACCGCTAAGTGCCACTGTTAAGTCTATAGATTTAAAACATGGTGCAAAGCTCTCAAAAGATTCACCCTTAGCAAAAGACTTAAATGAGAGAGTTGAGATAGTGTTTGAAGATAGTTTTAAAAACTCTGTTAAAGTAAGACATATGTTAAAACAAAGTTTTGATAGAATAAAAGTAAATTTAAATACAAAACAAAATACTCTTCAAGGCGCTAGATATGGCTTAATGGTAAATGGTATAACAACTATATATCTACCTCAAAACTTTAGAGTAAACCTTAGTATCGGACAAGAAGTCGATGCATCACAATCATTAGTAGGGTATTTTTCATAAAAAATGCGAAAAACTCCTACTAAACTAATCTATATCCTACCAAATCTATTTACTGCTGCATCTATTTTTTCTGGAATATTTAGCATTGTCAGTGCTATCAATGGTAACTTTGAAAAAGCTGCATGGCTTATCATGCTATCACTTATCTTTGATGGACTTGATGGAAGAGTCGCTAGACTTACTAACACTTGTTCTAAGTTCGGAGTAGAGTTTGACTCTTTAGCTGATATGGTAGCTTTTGGAGTTGCTCCTGCACTTTTGCTGTACTTGTTTGTAGGATATGAGTTTAGCCGTTTTGGTATAGTTGTGTCGGCCCTTTTTGTTATATTTGGAGCTATAAGACTTGCAAGATTTAACGTTATGACAACTACTAGTGAGCCATCAGTCTTTATAGGTGTTCCGATTCCAACTGCTGCTGTATTTATCTCTTTGCTTGTGCTTTTGTTTAACAAGTACAGCTTCCATCAGGACTATGGTGTTGTATTGCTCTTATTGGCGATCTTAGTGTCTATGCTTATGATTAGTAATATTCGCTATCCTAGCTTTAAAAAGATAGACTTTACACCAAAACATGCTATGAAATTTTTTGTTATTATCTTAATATCTTTACTAATGATATTTATGTATCCCATAGAAGGGTTTTCTTTTATATTTATAGTCTATATCTTATATGGTCTCATAAGAGCCATTATCTTACTTCCAAAGAGATCTATAAAGAAGTAACTCGTCTCTTTAGTTCTTGCTCTTTTTCAAAAAGAAGTTTGTCTAGGTTGATATCAAAGTTAAAATACTCAGAAGAAAAGCCATTATCTCCTATCCTTGAGAACTGTATAGATGCACCTTGGTTATTTTGCACTTCAAGATATAAGAGACCAAGAGCGTAGCGACTCTCTGTAAAACTTCCATCTTTCATCTTAGATAATTCAAGAAGTGCTATGGCATTTGCATGATGATTTGCTGCTGTAGAAGCAACTGCACCTAAGAAGAGAGTATAAGCATCCCTGACTTTTAGTTCGTCTATAAGATGATTATATAGAGTATAAGATTCTTCATAAGCACCATCATACAAAGACGCAAGAGCTAGTGCTGCTGTGATTTCATGAGTTTCACCCTTCGTAGTTTCTAAAACCTCTCTAAGTTGTTTTCTAAGGAAAAAAAGTTTACCAGTGATTAGATTTTGCTGAGTATATAGATATCTTGTGAGATATGGACCATAATAGAGATCGTTAAAGCTAAATTTTTGTACTTTTAAATAGTTTAAAACTTCATTTGCATAATCTTTTGGTTTTAAATCTATAAAGTGTGCACCAATATACATCATATGAGGAACAATCTCGTTTGGCAACAGCAGAGTAAGTTTATGGGATGCTTTTTTTGCGATATCTTGGTTATTTAACTTTAGAGCTATGATGGTATCAAGAGCAAGATAGAGTGGCTTATTTTCATAATCCTTATCGAGCCAATCTGAGATAGAGAGAATATTATCATGGCTTATAGCAAGAAGTGTATTGTAAAGATCTATCTCTTCACTAGGTTCTTCTAGCAAGATGGAGTCTTTTAATATAGTTGCTAAGGTTATATTTTCTTTGTTTGTAAGCTGGCTTGTCATGATTGCATAGATACCAGAGAGATAGTTTTTTGCATCAAGATGATAAGAGCGTAAAAAGTGCTCATGTGCTTTGTCAATATTTCCCATCTGTGCGTAAGTTAGAGCTAGATTGTATTGCAAAATAGAGTGCTTTGGTTGGATTAGTGCTAATCTTTGAAGCTCTTCATTTGCATCTCTTAACTTAAAATTCATTGCATTTTTGATAGCTTTTACTATACCTTGATTTACGTTTGATGACGAAGCACTTTTTTGGAGATACTCTTTAGCGCTCGAGATATTGTCTATATATATATTTGCATTTCCTTTTTGAATATTGCTAATTGTCTGATCAGCATTAAAAACTTTGTATGGAGAGAAATAAAATATTTTAAGATAAGTAAACTCTCTTGAATTTTTTAGTTTATTTCTATATCTAATCTGAGCTTGAAGTGGGTCAAAAAGAGACTCTTTGAGTTTTACAGAGATAGGGTAGGGCTTGTAAACTTCTTCTGGGAACATATCTGTGATGTTTTTCAACTGCTTGCCTGCTGTGTTTATACGTCCTGCTTTTAGGTTTATATAGATTTGTGCAACAGAAGCTTTGACTGGCTCAATATTTCTAACAATAGCCTCTTCTAAATGTTTTAATGCAAGAGTTAAATCACCAATCCTTGCGTATAACAGGGCTATACTAAAAGAGTCGATTGCATTAAAATCCTCTTCCATTGCTTCAATAGCTTTGTCATTATTAGAAAAGAGGGCATTTATCTTTGCTCTTAGATTTTTTTGGGTTGTAGCATACTCATTACTAGTTGGATTTTCTAAGGCGCTTAGAGCTTCAAGATAATTGTTTTTATAGTAGTTTATGAGTGCGTAGTAGTAGGAATACTGGTCTGATGTTTTCTCTTTAGGAAGATAAGCATAAGCTAGATCTATATAGTACTCAAAACTTTTTTTATCCTTTAGATGTAAGGAACAAACTGCAGCATTGATGGCACTTACACATCTTTTTTCATCATTTACTATAGCTTTTTTAAAAGTTTGTAAAGCTAGGTCATAAGTTTTGTCTTTAAGTTGAGCTACACCGAGGTTATAAACAGAGATAGCTTCACTATACATTGCGATTTTTTCATATAAAAATAGGGCTTCACCCTTTGAACCAGTTGAGTATAAATAGTTCGCTTTTGCAATCATATTTTCAAGTTTTGTAGGTTCTATGGGTAAAGTAGCATTTTCATTAAGTTTAGACTCAATAGGATCAAAGGAGAGATTCTGCTCAATCTTAGAAGGCTTTAAAATAAAAAAAAGTGCAATAGCTATGATAAATATAACAATCGTAACACCAACGGCCAAGATGATAATTTTTTGTTTTTGTGAAGCTTTAAACCCATCAGAATCATCTGGTAGGCTTGATGGAGACTCTATTTGAGCAGCATCGCCCTCTTCAATAATGATAATATCATCAAAATTCTCAGCCATCACCCACCCTGTTTTAATACTTTATATAGCAAAAATAGTACCATAATCTTTAGTCAAAAGAAGTTTAATGGGTTTAAATACATTTTTACACAACAACATCACAATAGTTGCATATAAAAAATCTTTAGTGATGGTGCTAATTAATAAAAACAACAAAAAGAAAGATGCTTAATACATAGTGTAGCGCTTAAAGAGTATATATTTTTTCGTCGTTTTGTTGATTGTCGATTTTAAATTGTAACTTGAGCGTGGTCAAGCTTATAAAGCCCAAGAACACTCTAAGATAGATTTTTTAGCATGTGTATATATTCATGATTTGAAAGCTTTAAAATAGTGTTCTTTTTAAAGCCTATTTTTTCATATAAGCTAAGAGCTACAAGATTTTCAACATCCACTAAAAGCGATAATTTATCAAAACCCAATGCTTTTGCCTTTTCTTCTATAAAAGCAAATAACCCTTTTGCAATTCCACGACCTTGAAACTCTTCAAAAACACTTATAGTATCTATATAAAACTCATCTATAAAGCACTCTTTATCAAAAGAGTCTAAATAAATATCTTTAGAAGCTAGGTGTTGAAGCATAGGATTGTCAAGCTCATTTACTCTATTTGAGTCATAGGCTATTATAAGTCCTGCTAACTCACTTCCAACTTTATAAGTGCAGATATTATTGTAGCTTAGTCTATTTATGTCCATAGAGATGTAAAAATCTAAAGTCTCTAAAATCTTCTTCTTTTCATTTTCTCCTGTAAGAGTATTTGCGATTTCACCAATAGCGTTTACTATAAGTGTAGATAGATTTTTATCTGTTTTTTTTGCTTGTGTTATCATTTAGTTATTTACTTTTATAATTTAGTGTTTTGAAGAATTATTAAATCACATCATAAATCAAGTTCAATATGACACGTGTGCGGTCATGTATTACTTGAGGCAGAATCTAGTTTATGGATTACTCAGAGGATTTAATTTTATCTATACCTTTACAACCTACTTTTCATTACCTTTAGTTACTTCGCTTAACAATGTTGTTAAGTATAGTAAAACCTGCATGAAAAAGCTTTTTCATGCAGATAGAAGATTTTAAGATTAGAGACCTAAAGCTTTTGCTACTCCTGCACCATAAGCTGGGTCTGCTTTTGTGCAGTTGTCTATATGTCTTTGTTTGATAAACTCTGGAGCATCACCCATAGCTCTTGCAGTGTTTTGAAAAAGAACCTCTTGTTGCTCTTTACTCATAAGTTGAAATAACATTCTAGGTTGTGTGAAGTTATCATCATCCATCTCCCACCTATTGGCTCCGCCATCAATGTCAAGTGTTGGCTCAGCGAACTCTTTTTGCTCTTGCCACGCTTCATAAGAATTTGGCTCATACCCTACAGTAGCTCCAGCATTGCCATCAACTCTCATAAGTCCATCTCTATGATAACTATTTGTTTCACATTTTGGTGCATTTACTGGGATGAGGTTGTGGTTTACTCCTAGTCTATATCTCTGCGCATCTCCGTATGAGAAGAGTCTTCCTTGGAGCATCTTATCAGGTGAAAAACTGATTCCAGGAACAACACTTGCAGGGTTAAATGCAGCTTGTTCAACATCGGCGAAGTAGTTTTCTGGGTTACGGTTTAGCTCAAACTCTCCAACTTCTATAAGTGGATAATCTTTTTTCAACCACACTCTTGTCAAATCAAATGGGTTAAATCTATAGTGCTTTGCATCTTCTTCGCTCATAATTTGGATAAACATTTTCCACTTTGGAAAATCTCCCTTTTCGATGCTCTCAAACAAGTCTTGTTGATGGCTCTCTCTGTTTTTACCAACTAAGATTTGAGCTTGTGCATCTGTTAAGTTTTTAATGCCTTGTTGACTCACAAAGTGAAACTTCACCCAGTTTCTCTCATTTTTATCATTGATAAAGCTAAAAGTATGACTTCCAAAACCGTGCATATGACGATAAGATGCTGGGATACCTCTATCACTCATAGTGATGGTTACTTGATGCAGAGCTTCTGGAAGGTTAGTCCAAAAATCCCAGTTGTTTTTTGCACTTCGCATATTTGTTTTTGGATCTCGTTTGACAGCATGATTTAAGTCTGGAAACTTGAGTGGATCTCTTAGAAAAAATACAGGGGTATTGTTACCAGCTAAATCCCAGTTTCCCTCTTCTGTATAAAACTTAAGTGCAAAACCACGAATATCTCTCTCAGCATCTGCGGCACCTCTCTCACCTGCAACGGTAGAAAAGCGAGCAAACATCTCAGTCTTTTTACCAACTTCTGAGAAGATTTTTGCCTTTGTGTATCTTGTGATATCATGCGTAACTCTAAATGTTCCAAAAGCACCAGAACCTTTTGCGTGCATGCGCCTCTCAGGAATCACCTCTCTATCAAAATGTGCCATTTTTTCAAGATACCACACATCTTGCATAAGCATCGGACCTCTTGGTCCTGCAGTAAGTGAATTGTTATTATCGGCGATAGGTGCACCAAAGACGGATGTAAGTTTTTTCTTCATTTTAGACCCCTTATTAAAAGATAATTTTTATCCTTTATGAGTATCTTATCATATTTCAAATAAAAATCAAAGATTTATATATTGTGTTTGAGTAAAAACTCTTTATAGTCACTAGCATTAAGTGGTTTAGAATAAAAATATCCTTGGATTTTTGGACAACCCTCAAGGAGTAGAAAATCTTTTTGCTCTTGAGTCTCTACTCCTTCTGCAATAATGTCTATCTGTAAGTTTTTTGCTATAGAGATAACAGAGCGAACAATAGCAACATCTTCTTTGTCATGTGGAAGGTCATCTACAAAACTTTTATCGATTTTTAGTTTATCAATAGGCAAGCGTTTTATGTATGCTAACGAAGAGTGTCCTGTACCAAAATCATCTATAGCGATACTAATTCCAAGTTTTTTAATCTCATTTAATATAAGTATTGTCGCCTCTGGATTTGCCATCATCTCTCTTTCTGTAATCTCAAGTTCTAATCTTGAAGCATCAAAGCCTGTTTCTTGTAAAATAGTTTTCAAGTCACTTATCATCTCTTTACCCTCAAGCTGTTTTGCAGAGATATTTAAGGATAGTTTTTTTATATCAATCCCGCTCTTTTGAAAATCCATCAATTGATTCATAGTCTCTCTCATCATCCAAAGATCTATTTTTATGATAAGTTTTGTTTGCTCAGCAACTGGAATAAAGTCAGCAGGAGATACAAACCCTAGCTCTGGAGAATTCCATCTAATAAGTGCTTCAGCTCCTATGATTTCACCAGTAGAAGTATCGATCTGAGGCTGGTAAAATGCTTCAAACTGATTTTTTTGAAGTGAGGCTTTTAAGTTTTTATCTAAAATCACTCTATTGAGGGCAGATTCACCCATCTCTTCATTATAAAACTGATAGGTATCTCTTCCAAGTTCTTTAGCCTTGTACATGGCCGTATCAGCATTACTCATCAAGATATCGACATTAGAACCATCACGAGGATAGCAACTGATTCCTATGCTTAGAGTAACATTAAACCGATTGTTCTCGGACTCTATCGATTGCTTAGAAGAAGATATAATTTTTTCAACTATAGATATAACACTATCTTCAGTGACATTTTTTAGTAAAACTGCAAACTCATCTCCAGCTAGTCTGCAAACGGTATCTTCAGCTCTAACGCAATCTTTTAATCTACTTGCAACGCTTTTTAAAAGCAGATCACCAGCAGAGTGTCCATATGTGTCATTGATGTCTTTAAATCTGTCTAAGTCTAAAAATAAAATGCTAAAAGTAGAGTTATGCCTCTTAACATCTTCTATAGTGTTTTTTACAATTTCTAAAAATAATAAACGATTTGTTAAACCAGTTAGTGAATCATGATGAGCTAAATAAGTAAGTTCTTTTGTCTTACTTTTGACCATCTCATCAAGCTTTAAGTGTAGTTCTTTTATGAGATTTTTCTTAGATTGAAAGTATAAAAATAGAATATATCCTATAAATATAAGACCAGCTAATATTAAAAATAGTATATTGCGAACTTGAATAATATCATTCAAATTTATATCATCTAGATTATATGACAAAATAAAATGAGCTATTGGTTTGTTGTATTCATCATTTAGCTTATAAACACTCACGATTGAATGAGGCAAGATACATATATCTGAGCTATCACTACAGTTTATGATATCTTTTATGGATTGCATATTAAGGTATTCTAGTGTTTTTCCATCAGGGTTGTCATTCACTATAAAGTAGTTTTGTACGAACTTTGCTTTGTCTGCATATACTAATTGGTCTTTTAAAGATTTATCTATGAGTATGATTGTGTGTTCTTTGTTCTCTTGCATCTTTTGAACTATGGAGTTAAACATCCCAATCGTTTCAAATACCCCAATAAATACATCGTTTTCATAGATAGGAACCATCGTTTTAAGGGAAATAGCAAATTTACCAACACTAATAGAGCTTATGATTTGTGGTTTTTTTATCATTTTGTCTATATCTTTGTGAGCTTTTATTAAACTATCCCCATTTTTATCACTAAAACTTCTATAAAAACTTTTTCCCCGAGCATCTATAATCTGAAACCAAATATTTTTAAGGTTAGTATTGTCTTTTAATTTTAAAGAGAACTCTTTTAGGTTTATATTTAATTTATTTTTACTTAAAAGCGCATTTTTAATTTTTTGATCCTCAGACATCGCTAAAGAAATTTGCAAGATCGCATCTTGTTCTTCTTTTATCAGAGACTCTAAATGCGCTTTCATGTTTTTAGATATTTCTAAATACCTTTCATTTATCATAACTTCATTTTTATCAGATATAAGCATATATCCTATGAATGCAATCAGTGTTAATAATAAAATCTGGGATACTAATTTACCCAATGTGATAGTATTCAACAAAGTATCCTTTTTTTAAAATCGTTAATATAATTAAACCATAACAATTAAATTTATTATACCAAATTATCTCAAGAAAGTAGAATAATATCCATCTAGTGCAGGGTCTATAGATGAACTGATGGCTTATGCAGATAAAGTAAAAATGGAGAAAAAATAGGTTTGTATTTATAATCCTGCTTTAAACATTTAGTAACATCATAAATATAGAGTTAGACAAAAAGTTCAATATTGGTATTTACTCTAGTCATTGCTAAGTGTAAACCAATCTTTTTCATTAGTTGTAGGCAAATCTTTTTTAGCCGTTGCATCAAGGAGCTGTTTAACTACTTTAGCATTTTTAATAATATTGTTTATTGGTTCTGTTTGAGATAGATTAATATCTGAACGAGTAGTGTTTTTTGCGGTTTTAGTTAAAGGAGATATAGGAATCCAGTTCTCATTTGCAGATAAAGAAATTATTCCAAATAGTAAATAATAAAATAGCAAAGATTATCCTTATAAACTTTCTTATCTTTTTCGTTATGTTTTAATAAAAAATAATTCATATCTTGTAGCTCATATATCCTTTTTCTTAAAAATATGCATAATTTTCAGTTTCATTTTCGATGCTATATTTAGAATAAGTTTTTCTTTCATTGTATTTATCAAGCACAAGAGAAGATTCAGCTTCAATATATTGTTTCAGTGTTACAAATAATTGTTTTTCTTTTTTAAAATGTACCAAAGTACAATTTACAACTCTATTGTCATTATAAATGGTAACATCACAGATTCGAGCATTGCTATTTTTGATTTTTGTATCAGACCCTGTAGTATTTGTAGTTCAATGAGCAGACCAATTTTTTTCATATTTTCATTTGATGGTAATTCAAGAACTTCCATTACTCTTGCTACAACTTTTTTTGATCATCTGGAATTGAACTTACAGAATCTAGTGCATATATATTATGCACCAACAACATTATATGTAAAACAACTTTAAATACTCTCTTGCAAAATCTCTCAAACGCCAAGTGCTGGCGTTTGACTGCTCAAAAATCCTCTCAATGTACGTAAAATCTTTGATACTTTTTATGATTTATGTGAAAAAACAAAAACAGAACCAATACTCTTACTTAATGAAGCGGATCAGTTTTTAGGAGCAAGAAGTAGTGGAAATATCACAGGTTCAGACCAGATGCATAACCAAGTGCAAAACATCTTCCTTGAGCAGATAGAAAACTTCCGTGGAATGCTCATAGCTACGACAAATCTTTTAGAAAACATAGACAAAGTATTTTTACGTCGTTTTGACTACAAGATAGAGTTTAAAAAACCAGACTTATCACAAAGAGAGAGACTCTGGGCGATGATGCTACCAGAAAATGCACCTTATGAAAAAGATTTTGATTCTAAGAAACTTGCAAGCTACTCGCTCACAGGTGGACAGATACATCTCATCATAAAAAACACTGCCTATAAAGTTGCAGTAAGAGATGAAGCTCTTTTTGCGCTCAAAGATTTCTTAGATGAAATAAGCCGCGAAAAAGACGCAAATTTTGATAACGAAAAGTCTATGGGATTTTTAAATAATTAATATTTAGAGCAAAGCCGAAAAACTTTGCTCTAAGAAGAAGTAGAGAGTTTTAGAGAAGACAAGGTCCTCCCTAAAGACTGTTCATTTTCGCTAGAATCGCCTCAAGCTCATCATAATCTACTGAACCATCACCGAAGTTTATAGCAGCTCTTAGTGGCATTACTTTTATCATATTGATAGTCATTTGCTCAATAATTGCTTTTTTAGCTGGATCACCACCATCATCAGGAGTTTCATCTTTAAATAGTGTCTCTACTGCATCCCAAAGTGGTTGACATATTTTCATAGCTACAGGGTCTTGCATAACATCTGAAAAAGTAGAACTAGCAGTATATACTTGTGGTAATTTTACTGTTGACTCTACTGTAATAGTCTTTTGAGCCACGATATCTCTAGAAGATTTACCGATTAAAATATCAAACTCACCACTCTCTACGTGCCAATCTTTTATCTCTACATTGTAGTAAGCAAAAGAGCGTTTTGAGAGAGTAAACGTTACTGTTTTTGTCTCATTTGGTTTGAGTGAAATTTTTTCAAAACCTTTAAGCTCTTTAATCGGGCGAATAACTGTACTCTCTTTATCACTTACATAAAGTTGTACAACCTCTTTACCTGCAACACGTCCTGTGTTTTTTACATCTACTTTTACTTCAACACTCTCTGTGTCTCTTATAGTGTTTGCACTTACTTTAAGGTTTGAGTACTCAAAAGTTGTGTAGCTTAGACCATGACCAAATGGGAAAAGTACATCTGTGTTTTTTTTGTCATAGTAGCGGTAGCCTACAAATATGCCCTCGCGGTACTCAACGATGTCTTTTTCACCTGGAAAAAATAGGTAAGATGGATTATCTTCTAATCTTTTTGGAAAAGATTCAGCTAGTTTTCCACTTGGATTTACATCACCAAAAAGTATATCTACAGTAGCCTCACCAACACTTTGACCACCTAAATACAGCTCGATAATTCCCTTCGCACCATCAACCCATGGCATCTCAACTGGAGAACCATTGTGAAGTACAACTACTGTGTTTGGTTGTACTGCCATCACTTCACTGATGAGTTTGTTTTGGCAATTTGGAAGAGACATATGTGTTCTATCGTATCCCTCTGATTCAAAAATATCTGGTAGACCAACAAAAAGAACCGCTACTTTTGCATTTTTTGCAACTTTAATAGCTTCTTGCATGAGTGCTTCATCTACTTTGTCATCGTGAGTGTTGTAGCTTTGTGCATACGTGATATTTGAAGAGTTTTTCATAGTATCTAAAGCACTTGTAACTTTAAATGAGTTTATATGAGAACTTCCTCCACCTTGAAATCTTGGCTCTTTTGCAAACTTACCGATAAACGCGACGTTTTCATCTTTTTGTAAAGGTAAAATATCATCATTTTTCAAAAGAACAATACACTCTGAGAGGATTTTTCTTGCAAGTTGGTGATGCTCTTCTTTGTCATAAGTAGCATCTGGTTTTTTGTTTTGTAGGTATTTGTCATGAACATTAAGCATTCTGCCTACTGCTCTATCTAAGATTCTTTCATCTAAAGTACCATTTTTTACAGCTTGTACGATTCTCTTATCGTTTAAGCCTCTTTTTGATGGCATTTCAAGCTCTAAACCAGCTTTTAGTGCTGCTACTCTATCGTTTACAGCTCCCCAGTCACTTACAACATAACCATCAAATCCCCACTCATCTCTTAGTATCTCTGTGAGGTATCTTGGATTTTCTGATGCAAAAACACCATTTACTTTGTTGTAAGAGCACATTACTGTCCACGGTTTACCGTTTATAACAGCTCCCTCAAACGCCGCTAAATACATCTCTCTAAGAGTTCTCTCATCAATTTCCGAGCTTGAAGACATACGTCTGTGCTCTTGGTTATTTGCTAAGAAGTGTTTTAGACTTGTTCCAACATTTTTACTCTGTACACCTTGGATGTAGTCTGTAGCCATTTGTGTTGTTAAGTAAGGGTCCTCACTCAAAAACTCAAAGTTTCTACCACAAATAGGAGAACGTTTGATGTTTGTACCAGGGCCTAAAATGATTGCTACTTCTTCCGCTTGACACTCATCACCTAGGGCTTCACCCATAGTTCTAATTAAGTTTCTATCAAATGAAGATGCGATAGCAGCCGCAGTTGGAAAACAAACAGCCGCAACACTTCAACCAACACCAAGATGGTCACCACCACTTGCTTGTTTACGAAGTCCATGCGGTCCATCACTTACCATGATGCCCTCTACATTAAGGCGATCGATACTTTTTGTGAACCAGAAGTTTTTACCAGAACATAGTCCAGCTTTTTCTTCAAGAGTCATTTGAGAGATAAGTTTTTGTGTAGCTACTGGTAAGGGCTTGGGATCCACTTTAAAGGGAGCAATAACAGCTGATTTTTCACTATAACATCCTGCTAGATAGATAGCAGAGAGTGACTTGCCGAATATTTGAAAAAATCCCTTCTTTGAAGAGGAGATGTATCTTCTGTATTTTCATCACATTCTATGTTTTTTTCTGACATTAAATCATCCTATTGTTGAATTCTAAAAATTGTATGCAATTGATACTTAAATACATCTGAGAGCCACTTGCAGATTCCCACAAAAGCAGCTAATTTAATTTTTTAAGTAGTTAAAAAAGTTGAAATCTAATTTCAGATAAGTTATAATTTTTTACTACAAAAATTTAACAAAAAAGAGATTCAACTTATGTCTAAAATTATACCTACACTTTCAAAATGTGGCTTAAGGTCACAAATCTTGAAAACTCACTATTCCCTGAACTACGAGAGAACCTAAGAATAGAAGAATTTAGTTCTAAAGAGTTTAAGCTGATAAAAATATTAGATTTTGCAGAGATAGAAAAAAATATAATTACTACATCTAGGACAAATACACTAAAATCTAGAGAACAAATAGCAAGAGCATTTATAGCAAAATCCGTTTACAATTTTCAAACTACAAGTGATTTGAAGATAGCTGAGAAAACTCATGCGAAGTTTGTAAAAGAGTATCTATGCGAAAAGACATTTTTCTACAATGCGATAGATGCTACAAAAATACCTTTAAGAGAAAAAGCTGTTAAAAAAGAGAAAGTTGAGAAAGTAAAACATAAAGCAGGACAACCAAAAAAAGGTGAAACAAGAGAGCCATAAAACCAAAAAATTTAGAACAACAGTTAGAGATGCAAACAGTAAAAGAGATGTTAACGTTAGTCTCTCATGAGTGTGGAGTTGGTGTAAAACAAAATTTCAAAGGAAATATAGAAGTTTGGATAGGTGGGAAACTTCATATTAGTGCAGTAGATGGAGATATACCAATAACAGCATTTTACTCTGGTGCTAATGTTCATGATAGTTCAGTAGCTCTTCCTCTTATTCAAGAGACAAGTAAAAGAGTGAACTATTTATATGACTTGCAAGGTGCAGGATATGATGCTGATATTATTAGAGAGTTTTCAGTCAAACATAATCATAGACCAATAATAGATATGAACCCTAAAAACTCAAAAGAACTAAAAGCCAAAATAGAACTTGTGGAACACGAAAAAAAGATGTTAAATATTTAAATCAACATCTAAACTCAGATGAAAAACACTACAGCCAAAGAAGTATGGTGGAGAGAGTAAACAAATATCTCAAAGATGACTTTGGATGTAATAAAATTTATTACCAAGGAGCTGATAAAGTAGCCTCTGTTTTAGCATTTGGAATTTTATCTATCTGTATTCATCAGAGTTTAAAACTTCTGACCTAAAACAGAAAAAGAGTAATAAATATTTTTAGAATTTAGAACAAAAAATATAAAGCACGGAGTGAAAAAATGATATTTAAAGAAATTTAATAGATTTAGTGTAAAATTCATGATAAAAGAATCATAGTCATTTTTTAAAACTTAAAATGACGATGAATAAAAATTAGCTACTTTTAGAGATTGAATCTGCAAGTGGCTCTAAAAATAAGAATTTTATAAGGCTCTTTTTAATTTGAAACTAATACTACTTTAACGCATAAAAACCTCGAAATAGCTCGTGGTTTTTATGATTTTTTTAAGCTACATCCCCAAATAAGGCTTTAAAACCTCAGGAATAGTGATGCTTCCATCTTCTTGTTGGTTGTTCTCCATAATAGCTACTAGAGTTCTGCCAACCGCTAAGGCACTTCCATTTAGCGTGTGAACCATTGAATTTTTACTGCCATCTTTAAAGCGGATTTTTGCGCGTCTTGCTTGAAACTCCTTTGTGTTACTTACAGATGAGATCTCGCGGTAAGTGTTTTGTCCTGGTAGCCAAACTTCTAGGTCTATAGTTTTTGCTGCACTAAAACCTAAATCGCCTGTGCATAGGCTCACTAAGCGATGAGGTAGTTCTAGGGCTGTCAATATATCAGAGGCACACTCAACCATCTCAGTAAATATCTCATCACTTTTATCAGGATGTGAGATAACCACAAGCTCAACTTTGTGAAACTGATGCTGTCTTATCATTCCTCTTGTATCGCGTCCCGCAGCTCCTGCTTCTTTTCTAAAACATGAGGTATATGCAGTCATTTTAACGGGAAGCTCATTTGATGATAGTATCTCATCTTGGAAAATATTTGTTAGAGGAACTTCCGCTGTTGGGATTAAAAAAAGTTCTTGGTCTTCTATCTTGTAAAGGTCATCTTCAAACTTTGGGAGCTGTCCAGTCCCCTCTAGTGCAGCTCTGTTTACAAGTGCGGGTACGCTCACTTCAGTAAATCCGCGACTTCGGTTAAAGTCAAGCATAAAGTTTATAAGTGCGCGCTCTAGTCTTGCACCCATGCCAAAACTTACTGAAAATCTTGAAGTGGCAAGTTTAACGCCTCTCTCAAAATCTATCCAACCATTTTGCTCAGCCAGCTCCCAATGCTCTTTTGGAGTAAAGCTAAACTCACGAGGAGTTAGAACTTTTTTTATCTCTACATTGTCCTCTTCATCAGCGCCATCAGCTACATCATCATCTGGGATATTTGGAATTGACATCGCTATAGTCTCAAGCTCGGCATCTGCTATCCTTTGAATATCTAAGGCTTCAGCTATAACAATTTTGTTTGCATCTACTCTTCGCTTTAGTTCGCTTATATCTTTGCCTTCTTTTTTATAGATGCCAAACTCTTTGCTCATAGAGTTTTGAAGTGCTTGTAGTGCCTCAAAGCTTACTTTTGCCTTCTTTAGTTCTTGGCTTTTTTCTCTTAGTTTTTCTATAAGTTCAAGGTCAACACCTTTGCGGATAAGCTTAGCACTCATAGTATCAAAATCTTTTTGTAGTAGTTTTAAATCAATCATAATATTCCTAGTATATCCTAAATCAAGAGATGCAATTATAGCAAAAATTATAGTACAATGTTGAAATGGAATTTTTAAAGGACTTTTGTGGGATATAAAGCTAAATTTATCAATAAAATTGTTTATATGCTTATAATCTCTTGGAGTGCTTTAATGCTTATTGCATCAGTCGCTTCTATGTACAGAGACTATGATTATGCAACGCTTTTGGCAAAGAATGAAGCTGTAGTGAGTGTTAAAAAAGATGTTGCTTATCGTTTGTGGTTATCATCTCATGGCGGTATTTATGTGCCAATCACAGAAAGAACACCACCAAACCCATATCTTTCTCATATTAAAAATCGTGATGTCAACACATCAGCATCTCAAGAGCTAACTCTTATGAATCCAGCGTATTCACTCTCACAAATGATGAGAGACTATAGTGAACTTTATGGAACAAAAGGGCATATCACAAGCAGACTGCTAATGAATCCTAAAAACAAAGCCGATGCATGGGAAGAAGAAGCTCTTAAAAAGATAGAGGTAACAAAACAACCAACATATAAAAAGGCTGACATAGATGGAGAAGAATATTTTCGCTATATACAGCCATTACCAACCGAAGAGTCATGTTTAAAATGTCATGCTTTTCAGGGGTATAAAGTTGGAGATATAAGGGGTGGAGTCTCAGTTTCTATACCAATGAAGTGGTATTATAATGAAGCTTTAAAAAACATAGTTCTAAATACAGTGATTATACTTTTTATATATCTCTTAGGTTTAGGAATTATTTTATTTGGTAAAAGAATAGCTAAAAGAATGATTGAGAGTAAGGTTAAAGACTATGAACAACATATCTTCTCTTTGGTGAGTATTATAGAAAAAAGGGATACTTACACAGCAGGTCATATGCAAAGAGTAGCCAAATACTCAGTTCTGATAGCTAAAGAAATGGGCTTTAATGAAGAAAAAATAGAGGATCTCTACAGAGCTTGTATGCTTCACGATATTGGTAAAATATCTACGCCTGATTCTATTTTATTAAAACCTGGCAGGTTAAATAAACTGGAGTATGAGATAATTAAAGAACATGTTGTAGTTAGTTATGAGCTACTAAGCAGCGTGGATATATATAAAGAGATAGCTGAAATAGTTCGCCATCATCATGAGCATTATGATGGAAATGGTTATCCTCAAGGCCTAAAGGGCGACCAAATTCCTGTTCTTTCACAAATAATGACTGTAGCTGATGCCTTTGATGCAATGACAACTAACAGAATATATAAAGCTAGAAAGAGCGTTAATAAAGCTATAGAAGAGCTAAAAGAACTAGCTTCAAAACAGTTCAATACTCAAGTCGTAAAAGCAGCAAGCGTAGCACTAAAAGATATAGAACTAGAGCACAACATTACTCAACTGCCAAAGAGTAAGCTGGAAAAAGAGAGATTTGTATATTTTTATAAAGATCAAATAACTGGCATATATAACAAAGAGTATTTAGACTTTGTTTTAGCCTACAATAATTCAAACGAATTTAACATGAAGTATCTCTATGTAGTCTATCTTCATAACTTTAGTCAGTACAACACTGCTTATAGCTGGGGAAAAGGAGATGAACTCTTAAGTAAAGTTGCTAACAAGCTAGACTCTGCAAATGCAAATGATTTGATTTTTAGAGTTTATGGAGATGATTTTGTAATTCTTAGTGAAAAAGCTTGTGATATAGAGTCTCAAGTAAAAGGGCTAGGAGACATTTTAGCAGGAAGCGATATCTCTGTAACATACAAAAAGTTCGATATAGAACAAGAAAATATCACTAGCACAGAAGATTTAGAAAAACTATTTTAATATCTCTTTTGCTAGGTTAAACTGATTTGCACTC
>CAYWVG010000012.1:0-26922 GCA_964461645.1 uncultured Sulfurimonas sp.
AGACCTCAAGATTTGTATCAAGCTGACGCTCCTATCATTAATAAAAACGCAGGACTTATTACTATTACAGCTACAGCTAAACAGATGGATAGACTTGAAAACTACTTAGATAAACTCCAAGATAAAGTGCAACTGCAAGTTTTGATAGATGTTCAGCTCCTCTCTGTAACAATGAATGAAGGCAAATCTACTGGAGTTGATTGGCAACAACTATATGCACTTCAAGATTTTGAACTTAGCGCACACACTCTAGACTATAAAAATGTTTCAACTTTTGAAGGTGATTCTATTACTGAAGCTGTGTATGATGGTGCTAGAAGTGCTGCTAGTTTAGTTAGTATTAAGGCTGGTGGAAAACTAAAAGAAGTTATAAAATTTTTACAAACACAGGGTGATGTTGTATCAATTTCAAACCCAAAAGTGTTAACTCTCAACAATCAACCGGCGTTAATAACAGCAGGAACTGAATACTTTTACAAGATAAAATCTGAAACCAATCAACAAGGTTCAAGTGGTGGAATAGCAGCTACAACTCAAAACGACACTATTCAATCTGTTTTTGCTGGAGTTCTCTTAGATATAACTCCTGAAATAGCTGATGATAAGACTATAACACTAAAGATAAACCCATCACTCTCTGAGACATCACAGGACATTTCAGAAGAAAGTTCCGCAAACAGGAGTATGCCTCCTGACCTTAGCCGTCGTCAACTATCATCTGTAGTAACAGTAAAAGATGGAAATAGAATTATTTTAGGTGGTCTTATTAATTCAAGAAACATAAAAAAGTCAAACAAAGTCCCTCTTTTAGGAGATATTCCAGGCTTGAGTTATCTTTTTAAATATGAGGAAACAGTAAAACAAGTTCAAGAGCTTGTTATTGTTATTGAGCCTCATATTATTGATAAAGCTAACAACGATTTATCTCTAAGTGACTTAGGATATGAAGGTATTACTGATACAGTAGCTGGTATTAAAAATAGTTCTATCTCCAATATCTCTGACAATATATCAACAGATATTGAACAAAAAACAAATTCAAAAAAAGCTCAAGCGGTGAAAGAGGAAGATGAAAAATAACATCTTTGAAAACTCTAAAAGGGTTTTTCTTGACTGTGTTGATGCAAAAGACTATGTTCAACTAGATCGCGTATCAACAATTTATCAATCTTTAAAAGATTCTGTTAAAAAACCTCTAAAGATGGTACTTTTATATGGTAAGCCAGGAACTGGTAAGAGTATGTTTTTAAATAAGCTCTATCATGATCTTTCTACTTCACAAAAGGTAATTATTTATCAAACTCCTATTCTTGATGAAAATGAATTTTTCAAATCTCTTGCACAAGATCTCTTTGATGTAAAATATCAAGGAGAACTTAACTTTACACAATTTATGAATATATTAAAAAAACACATACGTGATGGTGAAGAAGTCCCATTAGTTCTCTTAGATGAAGCGCAACTATATCCTAGTGTCCAAATGGAGAAGATTAGACTTCTTTCAGACACAAGAAGTGTAAAGTTTGTCATTACACTGCACAAAACACAAAAAGAAGATCTAATCGCAAAAGAGCATTTTAAAACAAGAATTTGGGAAACTATAGAATTAGAAAATGCACTAAATAATGAACTTAAAATTTATATACAAAAAAAACTCATGAAAGCAAACTGTTTTGACACTGCAAATATGTTCAATCAACGTAGTGTAAATTATATATATAAAATTACAAAAGGAAACTATAGAGACACAAACAAACTTCTATATACTCTTTTTGAAATTTATTCTTGGTATTTACAGAACTCTCCAAGTAGTATAAAAACAAACGAAATGTCAAAAAAAATAATTGAGATGTCAGCAATTCATACAGGGCTTATAGATGCTTAACGTACATGATTTAGAAAGAAGACATAAAGTATATAAACTAAAAGTTTTACTGCCTTATATTGTTATATTTGTAAGTTTAGTTGTGATTTTAATAGTTATTTTATTTGTTAATAACTCTGACATGTTTAAGAGCAATGAGGTCAAACACAATCAAGAAATCATCCAAAAACATATAGAACAAACAAAACATATAGTTCTAGAAGAAGTAGTTGAAAAAAATGAAACTCTTCAAGCTATACCAAATAAGCAAGAACTTAAAGAGGTAAAGGTAGATGAAACAATTGTACTTGTTCCATCTTTAAACTTTATAGCAAATATAAAACATAGTTCTACTTCAAGTGATGTGAATTATGAAAGAGTTATCAATAAAAAAGATCAGACAAAAGAGATTACTAAAACAGAAGCTAAGCAAAAAATAGCTTTAAAGCCTGCAAAAAAAGAACCTGAACCAGTTATTATTGAGGAAATAGAGCTTCAAAGAGACAACCCATTAAAAATACATAGACAAAACACTGATGACGATATAAATCATGTTATCAAAAGATTTAGCAAAAATAATAATCCAGCACTAAGTCTCTTTATTGCTAAAAAATACTATGAGATGCAAGACTATCATCAATCATATAACTATGCTTTAATTACAAATAGAATTAACGACAACATAGATAGTAGTTGGATTATTTTTGCAAAATCCCTTGTTAAACTCAACAGAAAACAAGAAGCTGTAGAAACCCTAAAGAGATATATCGAGCATTCCAAATCATCTCAGGCAAAAACTCTATTAGAAGAAATAGAGAGAGGAAAATTTAAATGAAAATTATTTTACTTGTACTCTTGGCTTTTAGTCTTCATGCGGATATAAAACAGAGCATGTTAAATTTATATCAAAATAAAAAATTCGAAGACGCTTGTTCCATAGGTTTTGATAATTTTAAATATCACAAACAAGATGAAGAATTTGTATCATTATATGCTTTTTCTTGTCTTCACTCAGATTATATAGATAGACTAGCCATACCAATAGCTATGCTAAAGTTTTCAGCTGAAGCTCGTGCTAATTCGGCTTACCTCTCTACAATACTCATGCAAAAAAAACTTTTATATCATGCACTTGTAGATAGCTATGATTTATCATCTTTAAAATTACCTACCACTGATTATGTACTGTCCAAAGTATTTGATTTTTATACTAAACTCGGTGCTCATGAAAAAAGAGATGTTTATTTATTTGAAAGTAAAGATGATGATAAGCTAACATATAAGCTATATCTTTCAAATGATGAAACACTTAAAAAAATAGTTATTGAAGAGTTTTATGATACAATAATCATAAAAAAACACATATATTGGTAGAAGAGTGAATTCAAAATGGATAGAATAACAAACGACTTACTTGCTAATGGTTCCATCATGCAGTCGCAAGTTGATAGACTACTATCAAAAGGACTTAGCTCAGATTTAATTTTAAGAGATATTACTCTATCTGGCTTTATGACTATGGATAGGCTTATTCGCTTTATAGTCGAAAAAATCAGAAATGGCGTTTACGAACTCTCCATCATAGATAATTATGATTATATCAATGAAAAAGAAGTGTTACAAAAACTCTCTAGTGAGTTAGAACTATCTTTTTTAGACTTAGACTCCATAGACATGGATTACAAACTTACCAACAATGTTCCACTGGCTCAACTCAAAAAATATACAGCACTTCCTGTTTCTCAAGATGAGATGTATGTAACTATAGCTTTTAGCGACCCTTTAAACATAGAAGCTCAAGAAGCTCTGCAGAGGGTATTTCCTAGGAAAATTGTAAAAATAGCAACAGCTACAAAAAAACAAATTCAATCATACTTATTTAAAGTTGAACTAAAAGACAGCGTAAAAGGTTTAGTAAAAAAAATAAGAGATGAACTTAATTCAATTAGCTCGATTGAAGAACAACAAGAAGCTTCATCTATTTTGCTTCTTATTGATGTTATCTTAAAAGCTTGTATTAGAAGTAGAGCAAGTGATGTCCATATAGAACCAACTGAGAAAAATTGTGTAGTTCGTGGACGTATTGATGGAAAACTAGCTGAGATTTTTATCTTTGAAAAAGATATTTACCCTCCCTTGGCATCAAGATTAAAGCTATTAGCAAATCTAGATATTGCTGAGAGAAGAAAACCCCAAGATGGCCGTTTCTCAACTAAAGTTGGAGATAGAGAGTATGACTTTCGTATATCTACACTTCCTATTTTGTATGGTGAGTCTATTGTTATGCGTGTACTAGACAAAGAAAAAGCCCTTGTTAGGCTAGAAGATGCTGGTATGGATACACTTAGCTATAACAAGCTCCTAAAAGGTCTTCAAGAACCATTTGGTATCATCCTTGTAACAGGTCCAACAGGAAGTGGAAAGACTACAACACTCTATGGTGCTTTAAATGAACTTAGAAATGTTGAAGACAAAGTTATTACAGTTGAAGATCCTGTCGAATATAGAATGAATCTTATCCAACAAGTTCAAGTAAATCCTAAAATAGGTTTGACTTTTGGAGTTGCACTTAGATCCATCCTTAGACAAGATCCAGATAAAATAATGATAGGTGAAATTCGTGACCAAGAAACGCTTGAAATCGCCATCAAAGCCGCACTAACAGGTCACTTAGTGATATCTACACTTCACACAAACGACTCTATAAGTGCCATACCTCGTATGGTTGATATGGGAATAGAAAACTATCTTATAAGTGGTGCATTAGTTGCCATTCAAGCACAAAGGCTTGTTAGAAAGATTTGTACTAAGTGTAAAGTGATTGAAAAAGTTCCTGCATCTATCATAGAAAACATAAGTCATCTTTTACCAGATAATTATGTTTTTTATAAAGGTGAAGGGTGTAAAGAGTGTAATGATACTGGATATATGGGGAGAGAAATGATTTGTGAAGTTTTAAATATTACAGATAAACTCTCATCACTAATAGCTAAAGGTTCATCTAAAGAAGTTCTTTTACAACAAGCTATTGAAGATGGCTTTATAGGTATCTTTGAAAATGGCATTCAAAAAGCACTGGATGGAGTTACTAGCATAGAAGAGATATTAAGGGTGGCAAAGGGATGAAATACTTTGTAGCAACTATTTTAACTAAAGGTAAAAGATTAGAAGTACCTCTTTATGCTAAAGATAGAAAAGAAGCTAATGACAATGCAAAATTAAAGCACTCTGGAATAATTATAAAAGTTGTTGAGGAGAAAGAACCTCTAGAAGAACAATTTAAGAGATTTAAGACAAATTTTACTCAAAATATTAAAAAAAGAAAAATAAAGCCAGATGCACTTATAGCAGCTATAAGACAGCTAGCTGTTATGACAAATGCTGGCATTTCAATACATGATTCACTTAGTGAGATAGCTCTCTCAAGTGATGACCAAGCCCTAAAACTTGTCTTTGGCAAGCTAGCAGATGATATCAACTCTGGTCATTCACTCTCATCATCTATGGATAATTTTCGTTTTGAGCTTGGAAACTTAACTATAGCTATGGTTCAACTTGGAGAAAAAACAGGTAATCTTGATGAGGCATTATACGCACTTGCTAATATGCTAGAAGAGATCCGTGCTAATTTTATTAAGTTTAAAAAAGCAATGGCATATCCGAGGAATGTTATGATTGCTATGGCAATAGCTTTTACAATCTTAATCTCCTACGTTGTTCCAAAATTTAAAGATATTTTTGAACAACTTAATGCGGAACTTCCTCTACCAACTCAAATCTTACTAACACTAGAGCACTTATTTAACAATTATGGCTTATATGTAGTAGCTGGTTTGATTTTATCTTTTATGTTTTTTAAATATCTTATATCCAACTACAGGCATATTAAACTTGGCTGGCACAAAATACTTCTTAGGACATATCTTATAAAAAATATTATAAAATTTTCTACTCTTAGTAGATTTACCCTAGTATTTTCAGAACTTGTTCGTGCTGGTATTCCGATAGCAGAGGCATTGGAGACATCTATCTCCATGATAGACAATCTACCTCTTAAAATTAAACTATCATCAGTAAGATTAACAGTTGAAAAAGGTGGCACTCTAAATACAGGACTTAATGAGACTAAACTATTTGAAAACATGATTATACAGATGGTTAGAGCTGGGGAAGATAGTGGTACCCTAGATGCAATGATGCAAAAGGTTGCAGAATACTATAAGATGAAGTTTGATGCCATCATAGATGGACTCTCTGAAGCAATAGAGCCTATTATGCTTGTTATAATAGCAGCTATGGTAATACTTCTAGCTCTTGGTATCTTTTTGCCTATTTGGGGAATGGGTTCAGCTGTTGGTGGTGGTTAAATAACTTCCACTTGTCTGCCCATCTTTTGAAAAAAAATATTCATACTCTCTTTAGAAGCTTTTAGTCTATAAAGTGTTTGACTATCAAAGCTCTTTTGAACTATCTCAATGCCAAGTTCTTCACACTCATACTCAACCATTCTTATATTTGAATATTCGAAGCGAATCTCAACTTCTTCTTCTTTTTTATATTCTAATAGCTTAGCCTTTTGTAAGCTTAAGTTTATAGCATCGCTATATGCTCGAACAAGTCCACCAGGCCCAAGTTTTGTTCCACCAAAATATCTCACTACTATTGCCGATGTATTTATCAGCTCAGCGCCCTGAAGTACAAAAAGGGATGGTTTTCCAGATGTTCCCTTTGGCTCACCATCATCGCTTGAGTACTCTACAATCTGATCATACTCATTTAAATACCTATAAGCCACTACGAAGTGTCTAGCTTTTGGATGTTCTTGTTTTAGTTTTATTAGTGTTTCTTCAAAGTCAGAATAAGGAGTGAGGTAAGCTATGAACTTTGACTGCTTAACCTCAAGATTATCGGTGTAAATACTATCTATATAGTTCATCTTTTATGCAAGGTTAGTAAAAACTCTATGTACATCTTCATCATCTTCAAGTTTTTCTAAAATCTTGTCAATCTCTTCGTGTTGCTCATCTGTGATGCTGATCGGCGAGTTTGCCATTCTTTCAAGATTTGCTTTTTTTATCTCTATATTCATATTTTCTAGCGCTTCTGTTAGAGTTCCAAAGCTTGTATAGTCTCCTGTAACTAAACAGATTCCATCTTCAGCCTCTATATCTTCTAGTCCTGCGTCTATAAGATCAAGCTCTAACTCTTCAACATCCATTTCATCATTAAATTCAAACTCAATAACTGTTTTTCGATCAAACATAAACTCTAGTGAGCCATTTGTTAGCAACTCGCCTCCATGTTTTGTTAATATATTTTTTATATTAGCAACTGTTCTTGTGTTGTTATCTGTCATACATTCGATAAAAATCAAGACGCCATGAGGTGCTTTACCCTCAAAATTTACTTCAAGCATATTCGTAATATCTTTAGCTGTTGCTCTTTTTATAGCTGCATCTATATTGTCTTTTGGCATATTTTCAGCTTTAGCATTAAGTATAGCTGTACGAAGTTTCGCATTCATATCAGGATCGCCACCACCCTCTTTTGCTGCTATTGTAATAATTTTACCTAACTTTGGAAACAACTTTGACATTGCTCCCCATCTCTTTAGCTTTGATGCCTTTCTATATTCAAAAGCTCTACCCATTTGATATTTTCCTTAACTGATTTGTGTGATATTTATAGCACCATCTTTGCTATAATCAACTATTATTTTACTAATTTCATCATCTTTAATAAGATTTATAACTAGTTCTCTTGTCTCTAGATTTTTATTTTTCAAGAGTTCGACTTTATAACCTTGTAAATCATTAGATAGAGCATCTATAACTTTTGAACTAAGTTTCAGCCAGTGTCTTTGAAGCCGTTCTTCATCTTCATAAAAAAAACCGCTTTGATCATACTCAATTTCTTTAGCCTGATTTGCTACAATATTTAACTTGTCAAAAAGTCTTTGCGACTCTATAAAAGAGTTTTTTAAAACTTCATAATCACTGTTATTTAGCACATTTTTCACCTATAAAACTGTATTTTAAATTCAAAGATGTATAATACCATATATATATTGATTTTAAGTCTTACCTAAGGATAGAAATGAAGCTTAGCTTTCGGCTCAAACACCACTTTTTTAGTGCTTTTCGTGAATTTTTTGTTCACCATCATGGCTCTCTAGAATTTCGTGCTAAAATTTTTGCACTCCTTATTTCATCAAATGAAGATGTAGATGAAGAAAACTACGCGATAGTTGAAAAGATAGCCCTAGATATATATAGAGGTGATCAAGATAGAGCAGACCTTTTAACATTAACTACAAGAGAGTTAGTTAAGAAAGTACATGATATAAGCGGATTAGATATAGACACTCTAGTTTCTCACATCCAAAAAGAACTAAAAATAATTCCTAGATATGCAAAAAAAATAGATATAGAATCTCTAAGGCCGCTCATAGAAATAACCAGGGATATTGACACTAAAGCTTATCAGCAAAATATTTTAGAATTTTTACAGAGCCTTAAAGATGACACTCTTTGGAGTAAAAAATCTCAAATAGAAAAAGATGAAAAAGATCTCATAGCTAAATATTAAATTTCTCTTTAACAAAAAAACTATCTACTGAGATATTTTTAAACGCAGCATTCATTGAAGTAAAGAGTGATGGAAACTCTTTTTCCATTTTTGACAACATCTCTTTAGTGTTTGCTCTAGCGTGTGGCATCTTTATGTCAAAACGCATGGCAGGACAAGCTTCATCACCAATAGCGGCAATATTATTAGACTCAACAAAGGCTCTTAGTTGTCTCTCGCGCATCTGTATGAGTGGGCGAATAACAATGATGCCATTATCAGCCCTATACTTTGGAGCAAGTGAGCGCATCTGGCCATTGTAGATAAAGTTCATAAAAAAACTCTCAGCCGCATCGTCCATGTGATGCCCTAAAGCTAGTTTATTGCAGCCATATTTCTCTGCAACTCCATAGAGTGTACCTCTTCTCATTCTTGAGAAAAAACTACAAAAGGATGAGTTTTTTCTAATCTTCTCTTTGGCTAGATCATAAGTTTTAGTATCATGGAAGATATGCTCTATCTCATGCTCCTTGCAGTGTGCAATAAGGGCATCATAGTTTTCTCCCATACCATAACCAACAGTTACAGCTAAAAACTCAAACTTAAATGGTGCGCGTCTTTGCTGCTCTTTTAGGGCATGGATCATAGTAAGTGAGTCTTTTCCGCCACTAAGACCTACTAGGATTTTATCGCCCTCTTCTATTAGCTCAAACTCGGCATTTGTACGACCTAATTTTGACATGATTTTTTGAGAAATTATTATTGACATATTAGATTAAATCAGTTTTTATTTAATGAGAGAACTATCTTATCTACCATTTTCATAACAAACTCAGCACTCTCTATAGCACTCGTCTCTAAAAACTCATCAAAAGAAAAACTCGCATCCATATCAGCAGCATCGCTAATAGCGCGAAGTATGAAAAAATCAACTCCTAGAGCATCACAAACAACTGCAACACTCCCACCTTCCATCTCAAGAGCATCTGCTCCAAAAGTTGAGCCTATCCAGTTCTTTCTCTCTTCATTTGCAACAAACTGATCACCAGTTGCAATAATGCCCTCAACTACACTTTTACCCATCTCTTTAGCTACTTGTTTGCTCATCTCTATTAGGGCTTTATTAGCTTCAACAAAAACACTTCCCTCAGGAACAAAACCAAAAGGATGCCCAAAAGCTGTTATATCTAAATCGTGTTGAGCTAGTTTTGTAGCTACTATCAAATCACCTACTTTTAACCTAGGTGACACTGCACCAGCTACACCTGAGAAAAGCAGTTTTTCTGCTCCAAAATGCTCTATCATAGTAGATGCAGTAAGTGCTGAGAAGACTTTTCCAATCTTACTATATGCTATGACTAGCTCAATGCCATTATAAGTAGCTTCATAGTACTTATTTCCAGCATAGTTTGTTGTTTTATAATCTTTTAATTTCTCTAATATTGGTGCTACCTCTTCTGGCATTGCACCCATTATTGCTATTTTCATATATTTCCTTATTTATTTGTTATTTCTTCTACAACGCTCTTTAAACTAGCCATATCAGAAATATTTAAAGTTGTGAGATCTTTTGCTATTCTTCTATTTAATCCCTTTAGAGTTGAGCCATTTCCAAACTCTATAGCTAAATCAACATCACTAGATATTGCTAAAATTGATTGCTTATACTTTACTGGTTTTACAAGTTGTTCGCTTAGCAAAGAGAGAGCATCAACTTTTGTGTTGTACGCCTTTGTTGTAACATTAGAGATTACAGGAGCTTCAAAATTATCTTCAATCATTCCATTCATCATCTCTTCTAATGGTTTTTGCGCTGATGCTAAGATTTCGCAGTGCGATGCAACAGACATGTTAAGTAGCAGTGCCCGTTTAGCGCCAGCATCTTTAAAAGTCTGCTCTAATGAAATCAAATCTTCTTTCATTCCAGCAATAACTAATTGCCCATCTTGGTTGTAGTTTGCAGGCCATACTTTTTTACCTTCTATTTGTGCCGCTGTACAAATAGATTCGATATTTTCATCATCAAGTCCTACTATAGCCATCATGCCAGCTTCTATCGTCTCACAAGCCTTTTGCATAAAAGCACCACGATTATGTACAAGCTCAACTGCATCTAAATAGTCTATTGCTCCACTAGCGCATAGTGCAGAGAACTCTCCTAGCGAATGTCCCAAAAAAAGTGTTGCTTTAACATCAGGACAAGCATCTTTGAAAAGCTTATAAGCTATCATCTGCACTAAAAGGATGGCAGGTTGTGTGTAAGCTGTTTGATTAAGTTTTTCATTCTCCTCAAATATCAATTCTTTAAAATTTACACCTATTCTTTGAGAAGCTTTTTCAAACATCTCTTTAGCTAAATCTGAGTTCTCATAGAAGTCTCTACCCATGCCAACTGCCTGGCTACCTTGTCCCGCAAATATCATTGCTATTTTACTCATAAATCACCTTCTGTTTAATATTGAAATTATAGCTAAGTTGTTTATATCTTCAAAAAAATAGAGCATTATTACTAAGTTTTGTTTATATGTAGAGTTGTATATAATAAAATCAAAAGGGGTGTTTAAAAAATTCTGAAGATATTAGTTCCCTCTAAAGGGAGAACTAATTATATGTATCTAGTTTCTAAAGTTGGTATTTATAAATGTTAGTTACAACCACAACCATGGCCAGCACCGTGATTATGTTTATGACCTTCATCATAACTATTGTCGTCACAGCTACCACCACCACAACAACCTTCTTCTTGCTTATTTTCAGCAGGAATACCAGACATCGCCTCTTCAGCAGAAGCCTCTCTTACGTTGTTGATAGTTACACTAAACATTAAGTCTTTACCAGCTAAAGGGTGATTAAAATCGATAATAACACTCTCAGTTCCTATCTCTTGAACTATAACTTGAACAGTGTTTCCTTCTTCACCTTGACCATACAGAGTCATACCTACTTCCAAATCTATCCCTGCAAATTGGTCTTTAGGAACTTCTTGTTTAGCGTCTGGATTGAGAGTTCCGTAAGCATCTTCAGCTTTTACTAAAACATCAGCTTTTTCGCCTATAGCCATATTTTTTATTCCACTCTCTAGTCCTGGAATAATTTGACCTTTACCAAACATAAATACTAATGGTGCAGCACCTATATTAGAATCTACTACTTTATCACCATCACGAACTTCATATTCTAATGATACTATTTGATTTGTTTCTATTGCCATAAATGAGCCTTTTTTAATTTTTTTTGGATTTTAACATAAGTTAAACAATATTACAAAAGTAATTATTAAACTACTTTATCTTACTAAGGTTAGTTTTTGCTATGCTAGCTTCTTTAGAATCTGGATATTTCGCGATGATACCTTTATAAAAAGATTTTGCATTTTTTTCATCAGACGTTTCATTCATAGAAATAGCTGTATGAAGCATTAGCGTAGGCATGTAATCAGCTTTAGAAAAAAGAGATGCACTCTTTTTAAAATAGGCTATAGCTTCTGCATAGTTTTTTCTATAGTATTTCATCTCACCTATCATGTAATGAGCTCTTGCCGGTCTATAATTGCTATCTATAAGATGAGTATATTGCTCTATACTTTTTGTATAGTTCTTTTTATCATAGTTCTCTTTTGCTAGTTTTTCTACTTCTGCATTTGAGATTTTGTCAAACTCAGAACTTTTTGTAGCTACATCTTTTTTCAGCTCTTTTGAAACTAGCTCTTTAAACTTATTGAAGTCTAGTACGAGAGTGTTGTACTGTTCTTTTGTAACATAGGAAGATTCTATTGTTTGTAACAAAGTTTTTGTTTCAACTAAAGTTTTATTTATATTTTTAATCTCAACTGTATTTGCTTGTGAAATTTCACTAAGTCTTTTTTCATATTCATTAGAGTTTTCTAACTCTTGAATATTTTTTTTCTCTAACTCTTGTAAACTTAATCTGTTTTCTTGAGATTTTCTAGCAAGTCCTTCAATAATAGTTTGAAGACCATCAATCCTTTCTCGTAGAGATTCTACTTCATTGGCTTGATTGTTACTTTTTACAACAACTTTGTTTAGTTTGTCTTTTGTTTGAAGGATAACCTTTTCGCTTTGAGTTAAGCCGTAAGGTTGAGAGTCATCTAGATTGCCAGCACCAAAAGCAGAAGGCTCAGCGCTTAGCAATCTTAGTGGCACGATAGCTACAAATATTGCAGCTAAATAGATGCTTTTCATTTATTATGGAAGGAGTTTGAAGTCAACACGACGATTTTTTGACCAGCACTCTTGAGTTTTATCAGTACAAACTGGGTTACTTTCACCATAACTCACCATTGTTATACGAGTTTCACTAACACCTTCAGACATAAGTGCTTTTTTTACACTTGATGCTCTTTTAAGTCCTAATGCGAAGTTGTACTCATCACTTCCCCACTCATCACAATTACCCTCTAATTTGATAGTAAAAGCACTTGCTGCTCCTTTTGCGACTGTTGCACCATTTGCTACTCTGTTTTGCATATCAGAACGGATGTTAAACTTATCAAAATCAAAATATACACTTGATAGATCTTTTTCTAAGTTAGCCATATTCATCTCATTTGAATCTGAGCTTGACATAGCATTTTCATCTATTGATGAATCTTCCCCTGAAACTACTTCAGAATTTACAGTATCAACTTCTTGAGCAACTACTACTTCTTGAGCTCTTTGATCAACAACTGGCTCTTTATCAGCACACCCACTAAAAACTAAAAGTGCCATTACAACACTCGAGATTATGATTTTTTTCATATTAACATATCCTTGATTTAAATTACCATGATTGTACCAAAAAAAAGTAATAAACTACATATAAAGCTAAAAAATCTTTTTAGCTTTATGTAGTAGTTACCAATCCATCGCTTGTAGCTTTCCATATTTAAGTGGAAAAAGGTAGTTTTTGTTGTGGTTTAATCTTATGATACCAATAGAACTTTGAGATTTATAATTCTTTATAAATATAATAGCGTCCCCATCAATAGAAAACTTAGGAAACTCATTTATACCTGTAGCGGTAAGTCTCCTTATAAAATCTGTTTTAGTAGAGATTAGATGTAAGTTAAATGTATTTGCGGAAAAAGCGTTTGAGCTCTCTCTTGATTTATACACTATATAATCTCCATGAGTGCTGCATGCAGAGTTACTTTTACCATAATAAACCATCTGTTCTACACTATTACTTCCAATCTTTTGAGAAAAAATATTTGGATAACCTAATCTGTCCGAAACAAACACTATAGTTTCATCATCTAAAAATTGACCGTTTACATCTATTCCGCCATAGTTTGAAAGCTTTTTAGTCTGAGCTGAAGCCACATCATATATGTAAACATCAGGTTGACCATTTGGTGCCATTGTCAAGAGTAGCTTTTTCGAATCTCTACTAACATCTGAGCAGACCATCATGCCGTCTGAAGAGATTATTGATTTACTCTTTCCTGTCTTTATGTTTACATGTTTTAGCGTTGGCTTTTTTTCATCTAATGATGTATAGTAAAATGAGTCTTGGTTTTTATTTGCCCATTTAGGAAAAACATTAAATCCTCCCTTAACAAGTACATGCTGATATGCTAATGTATAGTCCGCTAGAACAATTTCAGTTTTTAGTGGAGTTACATTTCTTGAGAAAATTACTCTTCGTTTTATCCATTCTATTGATGGAGCCTGCATATATTCATTTATATCATAAGCAATAGTGTGTGCTACAAACATAAAAACATTTTTTCTATTGATTTTATATTGTTTTGTTAAAACAACATTTTCTCTATGTATAAGTTTTAACTCAATGTTTAAAGCTTCAGAATCATCTTGAAACATTTTATATCTTAAGACATAGTCCATATCTTTATTCTCTACCATCACACTCGTATCATTAAAATGTGTTTTGCGATGATGTCTATCTACATTAAATAGTGATATAACATTTAAGTCAGCGACAAGTGTTTTGAAAAAACTCTCTCTAAAAGTATTATCATAACTGATTGATGAATCTTCTACTGCTATGCTAGGCAGAGATTCTACTTTCTTAATAACCTCTATGGTTGCATCACCTGCATACGAAATACCAAACACAAATAAAAAAATCAACAATATTCTCAAAGTCACTCCTTAGCTTTTAAAACAATAGTATAATTACCAGACTTATTTTGTGGACTAACAGGAAATAAAATTCCTAAAAGCCTTTTTTTTATCCTATCGCACTCTTCATTTAAAGAACTATTTGCTGAGTAAGTTAATATTCTAAAATCTATAACTTTTCCAATAGCACTTAATTCGATGACTGCTTTTACACTATAACCCTCAGAGTTTGAAGGCGGAAAAAAGTTCTGGTAAACTAAAGCCTGAATTTTAGCAAAATATTCATTAACCGCTTGAGCACTTGAGTCTTTTTGGGAATCTTCACTGTTTTTCACTATATCATCAGCCATAACTTTTTGTGAAGTTTTGCTTATTACATTTTCATCTATTATCTTAGATTTTTTTGCAATATCTTGAAGCCTTTTATTTTCAACAACTTTTTCTTTTGGCTTGATCTTTTTAACATCTTTTGTCCAAACATCGCTAAATAGTTCATCTATATTTATATCTTGTGATTCAACTGGAGTAACTTGTTCAACTATTTGTTCTGGAGCAGCCTTTGTACTTTTTTGCACTTTTGGCATCTCCAACGAGATAGATATGTAATTATCTTTTTTTAGTGCATAAGTCTCTATTTTTGAATTTGAAAAAAGAGTTTGAATAATCAAAAATAGAAAAAAACAAAAAAGTGATAAAGAGATAATACCGCTAGTGTAAAAATAAGTGCTATTATTATCCATTTGTAGCTAGTGAAACCTCAGAAAAACCTGCTTGTTTTACAGCAGCTAAAACTGACATAACAACACCATAGTCCAAAGTTTTATCTGCACTAATTAGCACGGTAGCTTTTAAGTCTAGTTTTTTAGAATAAAGAAAGAAATTATCCATAAAATCATGAAGTTGGTAATTGTCTTTATTTATTTTAACATTTTGTTCTTTATCTATAGAGATATGAACAGGTGGAATTTTAGATAGTTGTTGGCTCATAGAACCTTGTGGAAGCCTAATGCTCTCTTCATATATAATATTTGGGGCAATAACCATTAAAATTGCTAGTAAAACCAACATTACATCCACAAGAGGAGTAATGTTTAGCTCTGGTTTGTCATCAAAATCATACATAATTCAAACTCTTAGTTGTTTTTTCTAGCTAATATAGCTTCGATTTGCATCTGAATAAATCCAACTAGTTCAAAAGAATTTCTTTTTAAAACCTGATGATAAGTATATGCAAATATTGCCACAAAAATACCAGCTGCAGTTGCTATAAGAGCATCTGAAACACCGCTTGATATAATAGACATACTACCACTACTTTGACCTATATGAGTAAAAGTATCAAGAATAGATACCACTGTTCCAAAAAGCCCAATAAAAGGAGTTGTAGAAGCAAATATAGACAGAAGTGATAAGCCTTTTGTAGCCTCTTTTGTAGCTGCTAAGAGTGCAAGATCCAAAATCTCTTTATTTACATTTGAACTTGTTTTTATAAAGTTGTTTAAAAATGAATTATCACTAACTTTTGAAGCTCCCATAAGGAGGGACTCTAGTGAATTATTTTCAATTTTCAACCAATTATTTATAGAGAAGTAGCGATAAAAAAATACCCAGTTTAAAACTATGAAGTATATTGACAAAAGAGCCAATACTCCAATAGTTACTGGGTGACTTTTAAGATAAAAGTCTATTATATTGTTAATCATATACTATAACAATCTTCTAGCTGCTGATTCTATTCTAGCTGTAGCAGAAGCGATTGCTGGGTTTGAATCTGCAATATCACTAATTAATTTTTTAGCATCTTCTAGAGCATTAGCAACAGCACTTTCACTATCACCACGAATAGCGACAGCACCCTCAACTAAAACAATAACTTTAGCTTCATCAACTTGAACTACGCCCCAGTTAATTAAGATTGATTCAACTGTTTTGTCTTCTTTTTCGATGTCTATTACACCAGCCTCTAACAAAGTTGTTAGAGATGCGTGGTGTGGAAGAACACCAAACTCTCCCTCTTCACCTGGAAGAGTTACACTAACGACGACATCATTAAAGATTTCACCATTAGGGGTTAGGATTTCAAGTTTTAACTTATCCATTACAATCCTTTAGTATTGCGAGTTATTTTTTTTGCTTTGCAGCTTTTTCAATTGCCTCATCCATACTACCAACCATGTAGAATGCGTTTTCTGGCATATCATCATAGTCACCATTTAAGATTCCTTTGAAACCTTTGATAGTATCTTCTAGTGAGACATATTTACCTGGAGAACCTGTAAAAACCTCTGCAACGAAGAATGGTTGAGATAAGAATTTCTCAATTTTACGAGCTCTCTCAACAATGTTTTTGTCATCTTCACTAAGTTCATCCATACCAAGAATTGCAATGATATCTTGTAGATCTTTGTACTTTTGAAGTGTTTGTTGAACACCACGAGCAACATTATAATGCTCTTCACCAATAATTTGCGGATCAAGTAATCTTGAAGAAGAATCCAGTGGATCAACTGCAGGATATATACCTTTTTCAGCAATTTTACGGTTAAGAACTGTTGTTGCATCTAAGTGAGCAAAAACAGAAGCAGGAGCAGGGTCAGTTAAGTCATCGGCTGGTACATAAACAGCTTGAACTGAAGTGATTGATCCATTTTTAGTTGATGTGATTCTATCTTGAAGAGCACCCATTTCACGAGCTAAAGTTGGTTGATAACCAACAGCTGATGGAATACGCCCTAGAAGTGCAGACATCTCAGAACCTGATTGTGCAAAACGGAAGATATTGTCAATAAACATCAAAACATCAAGATTTTGTTCATCTCTAAAATACTCAGCCATTGTAAGACCAGTAAGAGCGATACGGTTACGTGCTCCAGGAGGCTCACTCATTTGACCGTAGCACAGTGCAACTTTGTCTAGTACGTTGGAATCTTTCATCTCATGGTAAAGGTCATTACCTTCACGAGTTCTCTCACCAACACCAGCAAAAACAGATAGACCATCATGACCCATAGCAACGTTATGGATAAGTTCCATGATAATAACTGTTTTACCAACACCAGCACCACCAAATAGTCCAACTTTTCCACCTTTTGAATATGGTGCTAAGAGGTCAACAACTTTGATACCTGTCTCAAACATCTCTGTTGTAGTTGACTGATCAACTAGAGCTGGTGGCTCACGGTGAATAGACCAAGTAGGAGCGTCAGTAACTTGATCTCCACCATCAATAGTCTCACCAATAACATTAAAGATACGACCTAGTACTTTATCTCCAACTGGAACTTTAATAGGTGAACCTGTAGCTACTGCGTCCATTCCACGAACTAAACCTTCACTCATATCCATAGCGATTGTTCTTACACGACCATCACCTACGTGAGCCGCAACTTCAAGTACTAAACGTCTTTTAGTACCTTCTAAATCTATTTGAACTTCAATTGCTTCGTTAATTATAGGAAGATAACCATTAAAATCAACATCAACAACTGGGCCCATAACCTGGCTTATTTTACCAATCATATTTTTCTCCATTATTTCATAGACTCCACACCACTTATTATCTCTATAAGTTCTGTAGTAATAGCTGCCTGTCTAGCTTTATTATATTTAACATTTAGTGACTTAACCATATCTTTAGCATTATTAGTTGCTGTCTCCATTGCCTGCATTCTAGCACTATGTTCAGCCGCAACCGAATCTATAAGTGCATAATACATTGCATATTGTACATATCTACTAACTAAAGAATCTAACATATGCTCTTCATCTTGAGCTTCAACTTCTAACATCGAATCTTGTATTTCATTACACTCAAAGTCTGTTGTATCTACTGGAAGTACGTTGTTAACATGTAACTCTTGAGTTATCATATTTTTGTATCCATTATAAATAATATGAAGACCATCGATTTTACCATCTTTATAATCTTCAATAGAACTTGTAATAAATTCATCAGATCTAACTTTGTCAGGTCTTGAGCTTAAGTTTGCAACTTCGTCAAATAGCTCAACTTCGTTGTACTTAAAAAACTCAATGCCTTTTTTACCGATTCCGCGAAGACGCACTTTTACATTTTTTTCTTTATATTCTGCTATTAGTTTTTTAACAGCTTTAATAGTTTGAATATTAAAACCACCACATAAACCTTTATCAGCAGTTACAAAGACAATATCAACAATTTTAGGATTTTCAATCTCTATGAAACATCGATTTTCAATTCCACCAATTCTATTGCATTTAATGCGTCCAGCTATTTCGGCAATTACCTGATTCATTTTTGCAGCATAAAGACGAGAGCGTTTTGCAAGCTCCTCAGCACGACGAAGTTTTGCAGTAGATACAAGTTTCATCGCACGAGTTGTCTTTTGAGTGTTAGCAACACTCTTTATCTGTCTTTGAATATCTTTCAAGTTTGCCATAAAGTTTTCCTTACGCTACTATGAAAGCAGATTTAAATTCTTCAAGTGCTTTAATTAGTAATGCTTTAGTATCGTCATCTACTTTTGAAGTGCTTCTAATACTCTCAAATATTTGAGGATAACTAGCTTCAATAAATGGATATAACTCAGCTTCAAAACGAACAATATTTGATGGATCCATATCATCTAAGAAACCTTCATTACCAGCAAAAATGATAGCAACTTGTTTCTCAGCTGAAAGTGGAGAGAAAGGACCTTGTTTTAGAACCTCTACCATTCTTTGACCACGCTCTAGTTGATTACGAGAAGTCTCGTCAAGATCAGACGCAAACTGAGCAAACGCTTGAAGCTCGCGATATTGCGCAAGATCAAGTCTAAGTGTTCCAGCAACTTGTTTAGTAGCTTTAATTTGAGCAGCACCACCAACACGAGAAACTGATAAACCAACGTTAATAGCTGGACGAACACCAGAGTTAAATAGTTCAGTTTCAAGAAATATTTGACCATCAGTAATAGAGATAACGTTTGTTGGAATATAAGCCGCAACGTCCCCTGCTTGAGTTTCGATAATTGGAAGTGCAGTAAGTGAACCAGCACCTTTTTCATCTGAAACTTTAGCAGCTCTTTCTAGAAGACGAGAGTGGATGTAGAAAACATCTCCAGGGTAAGCTTCACGGCCCGGAGGACGACGAAGAATAAGTGACATTTCACGGTATGCAACTGCATGCTTACTTAAATCATCATATACGATTAGACCATGTCTAGCGTTGTCACGGAAGTATTCACCCATAGTAACACCAGTGTATGGAGCTAAAAATTGAAGTGCAGCTGCTTCAGAAGCAGTAGATGAGACAATTATAGTGTACTCCATAGCGCCATGTTCTTCTAAACGACGAACTATTTGAGCTACAGTTGATTCTTTTTGTCCTATTGCAACATAGACACAAATAACACCATTACCTTTTTGGTTTATAATAGCATCTAATGCAACTGTTGTTTTACCAGTTTGTCTATCACCAATGATAAGCTCTCTTTGGCCACGGCCAATTGGAACTAGTGCATCAATAGCTTTGATACCAGTAGCTAGTGGCTCATGAACAGATTTTCTATCCATAATTCCAGGTGCTTTTTCTTCAACGAAACGAACTTCAGTTGTCTCAATCGGACCTTTACCATCAATTGGCTCACCCAGTGCATTAACTACACGACCTAAAAGAGCATCTCCTACTGGAACTTTAAGTAGACGGCCTAGTCTTTTAACACTCATGCCCTCTTTTAAGTCTACTCCAAGACCAAGAATAACAATACCTACGCTACTCTCTTGAAGGTTCATAACTAAACCTCTAGTCCCCTCTTCAAACTCTACCATTTCTCCAGCCATAACATTGTTAAGTCCGTAAACTTGAGCAACGCCATCAGCGTAAGAGACAATTTTACCTATCTCATTTATATCAACACTTAGTTCAAAGTTATCGATACGCTCTTTAATTATTGAGCTGATTTCATCAGCTTGTATTTTTGCTACCACTATTTTTCTCCTCTCGTTGAAAGTTAAATTGCTTTTATTATATGTTGTATAATTTGATCGTTGATTCTTGTTTTAGAGAAATTAATCTCTATCCCTAAATCTTCAACATCCACTTTGATGCCATTAAAGTTTTCTTTAACAAATGAAAGTGAAATATTTGAATCAAACTTTTTACTTAAGCCTTTGCTTAAATCTTCTATGACTTTTGCATCCAAATCGCTGTCACTATAAACTAGTCCTTTGTATGTCTTACTTGTATGAGCAATGTCTTTTCTCATTGATTCTGCAATAGCTGGAATAATTAATATACGTTTATTCTCAACTAATAACTTAATCAAAGAGTCGATACTACTAGAGTTAGCAGGTTTTACAGTCGCTAAAAGAATCTCTAGTTTTTGCTCTTTACTTACATTTGGACTATTCATAATTTCTACAAATCTAGCATCATCAAAAGACTTAGCTAAAGTATCAAAAACCAGAGTTGCATTTATCATTGACTCTACATCACGGCCTTCTTTAAAGGCCTTGATATATCTTTTTGCTATCAATTCTTCCATATTATGCCACCTTCTTTAAGATAACATTAGCCATAGCTTCTCTATCGAAACTCTCGCTACTTTGACTTAAGACTTCACTTAGCACACTCTCAACAACATTTCGAACCATTTTTCTTTGTTCAAAATCCATCAATGACGCACTTTGTTTAGCCATAATCTCTAAATCTGATTCACAATGAAGCATGATGCTGTCATTTAGAACCTTGTTTTCTTTTTTTGAAGCAGTAACTAATTCTTCAGCAAACTTTTCAGCCGCAGAAATTTTAGATAGTGCATCTTTTTTAAGATTTACAGATTCGCTTAACTTATCTTGTACTTTTTGCAATTCATCAGCTATCCCCTGACTTCTTGCAGCAAAGTAATTTTTAGCAGGTTCAGCTACAAGGTACCAAATAAGCCCAAAAAATAGTAAAAAGTTTACTGTTCTTTGAACGATATCAGTCCCTCCGCCTTCTGCACCACTAGATGCTAATGCATAAGTTGATATCATCATAATTAAAAGTAAAATTCTACTCACACCACATCCTTATATTTGACTAAATTTAGCTTTAACAGCTTCTTTAAACAGTGGAACTTGAGACATAATGTCTTTTGTTAACTGCTCTTTAGTTTGAGCAAGTAATTGCTCAAATTCTAAATACTGACTAGCTAATTCAGCTCGTTTTGCTTCTATCTTACTCTCTGCTAACTCTTTAGCATCTTGTATTACTTTCTCTCTTAGGGCCGCAGCTTCTAGTTTAGCATTAGTAATTATTAGTTTAGCTTTTGAATTGAGTTCGTTGATTTCATCATCATTATTGCCAACTTTTTGCAAATCTTTTTTGATGTCATCATCTCTTTTATTCATAAAACTAAATAATGGATTATATAGCCAACTATTAAGAACGGCGATTAGTGAAAGAAATACAACAAATGTAGCTAAAAGTAGTATCGGATTTATATCTAACATAGCACCTCCTAAAAGTTGCGTGATTATACTATTACAAAATTGAAAGGATAGTTAAATGAAAAAAAAAATGAAAAGAATTTTGTGAATATTGCAAACTATGTATAATTTACGCAGATCTTTGTGGCTACTTTGAGATATAATTTAAAAAATCGCTAACTTGGCTCTCATTGTCAAACTCTATAGTTAGTTTGTTGTTTGAAGTTTTTACTTTAAGTCCAAGTGAGTCAAATCTATCTTTTATGTCACTAAAATCATACTTACTTGTTTGAGTCTTCATTGAAGCTGGTTTCTTCTCATCTTTCATACCTTTAATGATTGACTCAACTTCTCTTACACTTAGTTTTTGTCCAATGATTGAGTTTACAATAACTTGTTGCTCTTTTTCATCTAGTCCTATTATAACTTTAGCGTGACCAGCTGTAATCTTTTTCTCAACTAAAGCTCTTTGAGTTTTAGCTGATAGTTGCAATAGTCTGATGGTATTGGTTATATGTGTTCTACTCTTATGAATCTTGTTTGCAAGCTCTTCTTGCGTTACATCATACATCTTAAGTAGTTCACTATAAGCCTCAGCCAACTCAACAGCGTTTAACTCATCTCTTTGGATATTTTCTATTAAAGCAAACTGACGCATCTTTTGTTCATCAGAGTTTAAAAGTATTGCGCGAATTGTTTTTAATTTTAGAAGTTTTGAAGCGCGAAGTCTTCTCTCTCCTGCGATTAAGACATAGCCATCAAAGTCTTGAGTTACAACTATAGGCTGCAACAGTCCATCATGCTTTATAGATTCACCTAGTTCTAAAAGTGAGTTCTCATCAAAGTGTTTTCTTGGCTGGTATGGATTTGGCCTGATATCTTTAACACTTAGTTCAATGACAGCATCTCTTGCGGTGCTTTCATTTTCATAAGCTTCATCCATTTCGCCAAGAAGTGCATCTAAACCACGGCCGAGTTTTTGAGATTTCATTATGCTATTATCGCTTGAGCTAGATTTTGATAAGCAATTGAGCCTATTGACTTTACATCATATAAAATTGCAGGCTTTCCAAAAGATGGAGCCTCGGCTAGTTTTACATTTCGTGGAACTACGATATACTCATCTTCTATATCTTTAAATAACTTGCCCTTAAAATGTTGTGATAAATCTGCAAAAACCTGCTTTGAGAGATTGTTCTGAGAACTAAACATAGTTGGCAAAAAACCTTTGATGCTAAGCTTAGGGTTTATCGACTTTCTTACAAGCTTTACTGTATTTAAAAGTTGTGCTAAACCTTCAAGTGCAAAAAACTCACACTGAATTGGGATGATAACCGAGTTAGATGCGCATAATGCGTTTATAGTCATCGGTCCAAGTGCTGGAGGCGAATCAATAATAATATAATCATAATCTTTTCTAACATTTGCAATGGCTCTTTTTAGTACTAATTCTCTTCCATCTTTGTTGTCGTTATCATAGTACTCTTTTTCAATTCCTACAAGACCTATATTTGATGGAGCCAAGTGAAGTGTTGGAAGGTCTGACTTTAGGATGATATCTTTTAGTTTTTTTGTACCAATAAGCACATGATAGATGTTAAACTCATAGTCATTTCTATGAAAACCTAAAGATGTTGTAGCATTTGCCTGTGGATCTGAATCAATCAAAAGTACTTTTTTTTCTGCCACAGCAAGTGATGCAGCTAAGTTTACAGCAGTAGTCGTTTTACCAACTCCGCCTTTTTGATTTGCGATTACTATTACTTCACTCATCTTCTGCTATACATCCTCTCGCCGTTACTTATGATTGAACCATCTTGTTGAAGTTTGACATCTTCTAATGGAATTTTTGTATTTTGATTATGTGTAAAAAAGTTTTTGTTCTTATAAAATTCTAGCTCATATTTACTAAAAACTTGCTTCCATGAAATTTTTTCTTCAATTTTTTTGAAATATTTTTTTAATATTTCTTTTTTATCTACCTTAATATCAAGCTTAGCAAAGCCATCAGGAGCACTAAATAAATTTAATCCAAGTCCGCATATAATAGTGCTAGACTCAAGATTAGTAATCATGCCACCAATTTTTTTATCATCTATATAAAAATCATTTGGCCACTTTATCCAAACTCTTGAGCCTTCATCACAAAGCAAAGTTTTAAAAATATAAGAAAAATAGATAGATGCAGATTCTAGTTTTAAATCTTTTGGCAATTCACTAAGTTTTATAGCAAAAGATAAAAAAAGGTTTCCTTTTTGTGAGTTCCATCTGTTGTCTCTACTCCCAACTCCAGCACTCTGTGCATCACTTACAACTGCAAAAGGCGCTTCTATCTCTTTAGCCTTTATAAGCTTTTTTAAGAAATTTTGAGTTGAATCAATCTCTTTAAGATAGAGTGTCTTCACAGAAAAGTCTTTGGCCATTTATATAAGAGAGTATGTCCATCTCTTTTTTTGAAGCAGGCTGAACTCTAAAGATTCTTAATTTTCCTACCTTACAGCCAACAACTATGCTATCTTTTGCTATAGAGATAATTTTACCCTCTTGGTTAGTCGATGTAATATCTTCAAGCGTAATGTTTTTTAACTTCAATCCACTCTCAAGATAGACACCTGGCCAAGGAGTAAATGCACGATATTTATTATAGATTTCTTTTGCATCTAAAAACTCTATTTTGCCATCTTCTCTAGTGATTTTCTTGCAGTAAGAGGCTAAATTTTCATCTTGTTTTACAGCTTTAAGTGAGTCAAAATTTTTCAAAATATCAATAGTAAGCTCTGCTGCTACTACTGTTAATCTATCAAACAAAGATTCAACCATCTCATCATCTTCAACGCTGATAGTTTTGATTTTTAAAATATTTCCTGTATCGAGCCCTTCATCCATTAGCATTGCAGTTACACCGGTTTTTTTATCTCCGTGAAGCAAAGTTTGTTGAATTGGACTTGCACCTCTATACTCTGGAAGTATAGAAGCATGAAGATTTATGCACGCGGCGTGTTGCAGCACTTCAATTGGCAAAATTTGCCCATAAGCAGCTACTACTATAAAGTCACACTCAATGCCTAAAAGTTCATCTACAACCTCTTTGTCTCTTAGCCTTTGTGGTTGATAAACCTCTATATTGTGTCTTTGAGCTAGAGTCTTTACAACTGGTGAGGTCATCACTTTTTTTCGCCCTACTGGTTTGTCTGGCTGAGTATAAACTGCTACTACCTCCATATTTGGAGTGTCTATAATTTTATCTAATATCGCTTTTGCATAAAAAGGCGTACCCATAAATATTATACGCACTACACTTCCTCTTTACTAAAGAGCGTACCGCCTCTATGTTTACCATCAAGCATGTAACTCTTAGCGTCACTAAGATCGAATCCACTAGTTAAGAACATATCGATATCATTTTTTAAAAGATAAGATGCGGCTTTTAACTTTGTAACTATACCGCCTGTTGCAAATGTTCCATGAGGAGTTGCTTCTTTTGAAAGAGCACATTCATCAATTTTTTTTACAATTTTCTGAACCTTTGCATTAGGATTTTTATGTGGATCTTCATCATAGTAAGCATCAATGTCCGAGAGTATTATTAGCAGGTCACTATTAGTGTGTTTTGTCATATACGCAGATAGTTGGTCATTATCTCCAACTATAAGCTCTTCTGTAGCTGTTGCATCGTTTTCATTTATGATAGGAATAACACCATTACTAAGAAGAGTATCTACAGTATCTTTTATTTTTTTTGTTTCTTCATCTTTGCTTAGGTTTGCGGCAGTAACTAAAACCTGCGAAGTGATTATGTTATGCTTTGCAAACTCTTTAGCATATTTGTGCATCAATACAGGCTGCCCTACAGACGCTAAAGCTTGTTTATTTTTTAAGATGGTTCGATCTAATTGAACCTTCGTATATCCAGCTGCAACTGCACCTGAAGAGACTAAAAGAACTTCATTTTCTTCTCTTAAATCAACTAAAAACTCCACTAAAGCATTCATTCTTGCCTGCGCGATAGAATCACCCTGTGTTAAAACAGCACTACCAACTTTAACAACTACTCGCCTCATTTTTAGTCTCTATCTGCTTGAACTAGGTTAAATAGAGCATTTTTTAGAGCTGAAATATTTTTTGAAGTAGCCGAAGATATAGGAGCTATAAAGTAAGGCTTTGTTCTATCATATCCAAGCGTCTCATTAGCACTCTCTTGTATAAAATAAGGGATATTTGCATCAAAGTCAAAATCACTCTTTTTTGTTGGTGAGAGTTCAAAAAGCTTTATAAAACCATTTACAAGATTCTCAACATCTTCTTGTGGCACTACATCCAATCGAGTAAGAGCAATAGCGAATTTATTTTCACCTAAATTTTGCGAAAAAGCTGATATCTCATCTCTTAGAGTATCTATCTGCTCTTTTAAATCTCTATAAGATGCCAAATCTATCATATATAATAGGATTTTCGTTCTCTCTATATGTCTTAAAAATTCTATTCCAAGACCCTTGCCCTCATGAGCTCCACCAATAATACCAGGAATATCAGCCATTACAAATGACTCATAATCTCCAATATCAACTTGACCTAGCTTAGGTGTAAGTGTTGTAAATTCATAGTTTGCTATCTCTGGTCTTGCATTTGACACTGTGGAGATAAGAGTTGATTTGCCAACATTTGGAAAGCCTACAAGCCCGACATCTGCTATAAGTTTAAGGTCTAGTCTTATCTCTCTAGTCTCACCTTTTTCACCTGGTTGTGCATAGGTTGGTCTTTGGTTTGTAGATGATTTGAAGTGAATATTTCCAAGTCCACCTTTTCCACCTTCTAAAAACTTAACCTCTTCTCCATCTACGAGCATATCAAGAAGGACTTCGCCACTCTCAGCGTCAACTATTTGAGTTCCAGGAGGCACGATGATGACTTTTTTCTGGCCTGATTTTCCGCTCATTCTAGAGCCCTCACCAGGTCTTCCACCATCAGCTTTTATAT
>CAYWVG010000013.1:0-25404 GCA_964461645.1 uncultured Sulfurimonas sp.
TTACTAAGCCATGCTGTTTGTGACATTTTTTGCTCCTTGTTTTACTTCAATAAATTAACGAATATAAAGCCATATCCATCGCCTTAAAAATTTTATATACTTTTATATAATAATGCGCAAAGCAATATATGGAACAAGATTAAACAAAAAAATAGATAGTTTCCAAAACGCCATCGCTTTATAGTGAGTGGAGTCAAACACCTCGTATGAAAGTTTAAACCATCTGCTGTGTAGGTTGTAGATAAAATCATGTGCAAATATAAACATAACAAACCATATCAAAAGTATAGAGATATTGATAAGAGCGCACCAAAGTAAAAATGATTGTAAAAGCAGTAAGTCCATTTTTCTTCCTTGCTTATTAGCTTAGTTGATATATGGCTATTGTATAAAGATGTGTCTTAAGGGAAACTGTGCTTTGTGGTGGACAGTGTGAGATTCGAACTCACGGTAGGTTACCCTACACTACCTTTCCAAGGTAGCGGATTCGGCCACTCTCCCAACTGTCCATTTTTTAGAGAGTGTGATTTTACCTTTATGTTACTAAATCTACTCTAAAGAGCCATCTATTGGCAACCAAATCAAAGCAAAAGATATAAGCTTAAGCATAGTAACTGTGATGTAAAATGAGCAAAAGTATAATTTGGAGTACAAATGCTAGACAATTTCTCAATTCTTGCTGTAGACGATGAACCTTTTAACCTTGACTTGATTGAAGCTGCATTTTTAGAGTATGAGAATGTTAAAATCACAAATGCCGTAAACGCGAAAGAAGCACTAGAACTCTTAGAAAGAGAGAAGTTTGACGTAGTCCTTTTAGACATAAGCATGCCTATGATGGATGGAATAGAAGTTCTAAAAATCATCAAAGAAAACCCAAAACTAGAACTACTTCCCATCCTAATGGTAACTGCAAACACTGAGAAAGAAGGAGAAGTGCTAAGATTAGGCGCGAGTGACTTTATTGGTAAACCTTATGATATAGAAGTGCTTTGCGCGAGAACACTAAACTATGCAAAACTAAACCGTTATCATGAGCGAATACTCAACCAAACAGAGATACTAGAAAAACAAGTACAACTTAGAACTGCTGAACTTCAAGAGGCCCTAGCGCTATCAAAAGAGGCCGAGTATGAAATCTCCATCAGACTCGGTCGTGCTAGTGAATTTAGAGACTTAGAAACTGGTGGTCACATAAAGCGTATGAGTAGTTACTCTGAACTCTTAGCGCAACTCTATGGGCTAGACAAAGAGGAGAGTAAACTTGTTCTCTATGCTGCACCACTCCACGATATAGGTAAAGTAGGAATTCCTGATAAAATCTTACTAAAGCCTGGTAGATTTGAGCCTCATGAATTTGATATCATGAAACAACACTCTGTTATTGGGGCTAAGATGCTTGAGGGTGCTGAGAGATTCCCTGTTATAAATGCGGGTCGCATTATTGCCTTGCAGCACCATGAAAAGTGGGATGGTTCTGGCTATCCAAGCGGACTAAGTGGCAAAGATATTCACTTATATGCCAGAATTGTCGCTATTGCTGATGTCTTTGATGCACTAAGTTCGAAGAGATGCTATAAAGAAGCAATGCCTCTTGATAAAGTTCTAAATATCATGAAAGAGGATTCTGGTAAACACTTCGATCCACTTCTTATAACACTTTTTTTAAATAATTTAGATGAATTTTTAAAAATAAAAGAAAAATATAAAGATGAAGAGTTTACTAATTGCGATATTAAAACTCTAGAGCAAAGGCAGTGAAGATACTTTTCGTAGATGACAATGAGCTAAATAGAATGGTTTTAAATGACATGCTAGAGATACTTTTTGAGGGTATAAGCATCGAGACTTATGAAAGTGCAAAGGATGTTTTTGAACTCGATATTTCAAGTTATGATTTGATCCTAAGCGATATTGATATGCCTGAGATAAATGGTTTTAAACTTCACGATATCTTAAGAGAAAAATACAACTTTACAAAGCCCATCATAGCTGTAACAGCCCTTGCAGTCTCTGGAGATAAAGAGAAGATGCTAATGCATGGCTTTAATGATTATATATCTAAACCTATAGATATGAATGAACTAGAAAAAACCCTACAAAAATATATTTAAGGTATATAAAATGACACAAACACAAATAGATGAGTTGTTAGCTAATTTTTTTATTTCTAAAGAAGACCTTGAATCAAGAGCTGTTTTTTGTGAGTTTGCTCACCCCATCTCTTCTATAGTTGTTGATGATTTTGTTAAAAACTATCTACTAAACAATCCAAAACTCTCCATCTATTTAGCTCACGCAGATGCTAACAGACTTATAAAAAACATGAAGGATTTCGTTGCTTTTGTACTAACTGCCCCTATCGATGAGGCCTATGTAGATAGAATTCACTATATTGGTTCTATCCATTTTTCCATAAAACTAGACCCAGCAAAAGTCACTCATGGTTTTTTAGCTATAAATGAAGTTATAAAAAAACTAGCTAAGGTACATGAGTTTGTAGGGCAACATAAATGTCTCATCAAAAAAATACTTAGATTTGTAGAGCATATAATGAATGATGGCTACTATATACAAAAAAATAAAATCTACACCGACTCCATTGACAGCCTAAAAGGCTTTAATGCACAAAATGAACTCTATGTAAGCTTTGAATATCACAAACAAAATATGAAAAAAATAGATGCCACACAAGATACTAAGAGTGCCATAAAAAATACAAATAACATCCAAGAAAATCCACAAAAATGCCACTTTGGGAAGGTTTTAGATATTTTAAAAAATGATGAAAGATATGAGTATATCTTAGGCGACAAGCTAGACTGTGTTACTTCGCTGCACAACAAGTGGCATGAAGAGTTTGTGAACTTTAAGCATTGTGCAAAAAAAGATGACAAAGAGCTAATGCAAAACTCTAAAAACAATATATCAGACATCACCCATGAGCTAAAAGAAGTGCTAGAAAAGTCACTTCATGAATCCATAGAAGATGGTCATATAGCACTAAATGCAGGAATAAAGTCTATGAAAAGTATCACTGAGCTTTTTCATAAAAAAGAGTATTTCGATGATTTTGACAAGATGTTTTCAACCGTTTTAAAAGATACTTTTCGTGAGTTCCAGTGGGTGATAGACGACATATACATAGACCATCACACTCAAGCAAATGACAGTTACAACATTGCAAAGATGCTAAGATATTCTGCAAAAAATATCTACTTAGGCATAAGGCTAAAACCAAACTACTCTAATGATTATGTTTATGAGATGCTAAATATCCTTATAGAAGTTTTAGATCTTCATTTTTGTGCAAAAGAGAGGGAGTATTCACTTATATCTTTTGCCGATAAAGCTGAGAATGCTAACCGCTCAAAAGATATCTTTTTGGCAAATATGTCACACGAACTTAGAACTCCACTAAACGCCATCACAGGATTTTCTCAAATTATACTGATGAAAAAAGATACGCCTGATACCATCAAAAACTATGTACAAAAGATAAATATTGCTGGTAAAAACTTACTAGATCTTGTAAATACGATCTTAGACTTTGCGAAACTAGAGGCTGGAAAGATGCAGTTTAATCCTAAGCTTAGTAACATCTCAAGTGTCTTAAGTGAAGTTTCTACTCTCGTTGGGCCTTTAGCTCAAGAAAAAAATATCACTCTAAAGATGCCAAAAATCGTCTCACTAAACCTCTACATAGATGCAAAGCTTTTTAAACAAGTTCTTATAAACCTACTAACAAACGCCATAAAGTTTACTCCTGATGGTGGAAGTGTTAAGCTAAATATTGTTTATGATGAGAGTAAACAGATGTATGAGTTTGAAGTAAAAGACAGTGGTATTGGTATTTCTTTAGAATCTGTCTCTAAACTTTTCAAAGCCTTCTCCCAGATAGATGGCAACTACCAAAAGCTTCAACAAGGTACAGGACTAGGGCTTATGATATGTAAAAAAATTATAGAAGAACTTCATAAAGGTAACATTTGGGTTGAAAGTAAGCTAGGTGAGGGGAGCAGTTTTTTTGTAAATATGCCTACTCCGATGATAGAGGCGCACACATATAGCATAAATGAAGCTCCAAAAGACTCCAGATACGCACTCATAGTCGAAGACTCGACAAGTTATCAAAAGATACTAGCTCAACACCTAAGAAGCAGTGTAAATCTCACTTTTACAGATACAGTAAACAAAGCAAAAAATTTACTCTCAAATACCAAGTATGATTTTTTAATTTTGGATTTTTTCCTCGCTGATGGTATAAGCTCAGAAATTTTAGAGTTTATGGAAAAAGAAGGCATCGAAATACCCACAATTGTGATCTCAGCCGAAGATGAAATAACTATATCATCATCTCTTTCAGGTTTTACAAACCTAGAGGCCATCATTAACAAAAACAATATAAACCACATCTGTGCATCCATTAGAGGCGAGGTTTTTAGTGAATAGTTTTTTAAAAAAAATATTTAAAGATATCTTAGTAGTTCCCATCATCATTATTGCTTTTGTCATGCTTGTAGGAATCTTATATCTAGTTCCATACCTATCAAAAGAGCAAGATAAAGAAAATGCATTTTTTGAAGCGCAAAGATTTGCTGAGTATATACGAACTTTTAGAGCTTACTACACAAATGATATTCTAAGTAAAATCAAAGAGCATAGTGATTTGAAGGTAGATTTTGACCATAAGGACAAGGACCACACGATTCCGCTTCCAGCTACTGTTATGCATGACTTAGCTCAACTTTTTACTTCTAAAGTAGATATGCATGTAGAGTTATATAGTGCTTACCCTTTTCCAAACAGAGATAAAAGGGTCTTAGATGAGTTTCAAAAAGAGTCTCTAAAGTTTATCTTAGAGCACCCAGACAAGCCTTATGCTAGAGAAGATATTGTTGATGGCAGGCTTATGTATAGAGCTGCTTTTGCTGATTTTATGTCTGAGAAAGCTTGTGTCGAGTGCCACAACAATCATCCAGACACTCCAAAAAACACATGGAAACTTGGAGATGCTAGAGGCGCTATAGAAGTTTCCTTACCGCTCTCTACATCTAAAGAATCAGGACAAACACTAACAAGAAATATCATCTTGTTTCTCTTACTAAACTTTACAATCCTAACAATCTACTACTTTTTAATTAGCTTCTTTAAAAACAAAAAACTCCAAAATACACACACTAGCTTACAAGAGAAGTACAGTTATAAAAACAAGTTACTCTCAGAGTATAAAAAAGCTGTTGATATGGGTGCTATTGTAAGTAAAGCCAACAAAAAGGGCATTATCACTTATGTAAATGATGCTTTTATTAAAATAACTGGTTACAGCGAAGGTGAGCTACTTGGAAAATCACACTCTATAGTTAAACACGAAGACACTCCAAAAGAAGTTTTTAAAGATTTGTGGAAGACTATTCTTAGTAAAAAGGTTTGGCAGGGAAATATAAAAAATAGAGCAAAAGATGGAAGTGATTACTATGTTTTTGCAACAATTGTGCCTATTTTAGATGACAAAGATGAGATAGAAGAGTTTTTATCTATCCGATATGACACAACAAATTTGCATATTGCACTAGATGAAGCCAACAAAGCTGAAAAATCAAAGGGTCGATTTCTAGCCAATATGTCACATGAACTTAGAACTCCACTAAATGCCATCATAGGTTTTTCTCAAATACTTCTAAGACGTGATAATCTAGATGATAAAAACAAAGAGTATATAAAAAAGATACACCTCTCAGGAGAAAATCTTCTAACACTTGTAAACTCCATACTTGACTTTTCAAAAATGGATGAACATGAAATGTTAGCTCACCCCAATAAAATAGCAGTAAAAGAAGTTTTTCTTGAGGCTATTGTGATGTGTGAAGCACAGATGCTAGAGAAGTCCATCACTCTACATATGTTTGAAATTGATGAGAGTGTAACTATCTTTGCAGATAAACAACTGCTAAAACAAGCACTTATAAACATCATCTCAAATGCTGTAAAATTCTCTAAAGTAAATAGCGCTATAGAGATAACTCACAAGATGCAAGGTTCTAAACATATTTTTGGCATTTGTGACCATGGAGAAGGTATGGATAAAGAGGATATAGATGCACTTTTTACACCATTTAAACAGGGTAAAAATGCTCGTCACAATGTCGTAAAAGGAACAGGACTAGGACTAGCCATCACACACAAAATCATAACTGAACTACACTCTGGCGAGATTTGGGTGCAGAGCGAACTAGGAGTTGGAACCTGTTTTTATATTTCTCTTTAAGCGTGCTTTACTAAAATTCCATTATAATTTGTCAAAGATCAAAAAAAGCGGTAACTACATATGGCATATAAAATCTCAAAAGCAATGAGGAAGAGTTGTGAAGATATTTTAAATGATTTTATCGAAAAATACACTTATTGCTTAAATATTTATGATATGGATGAGAGAGAAAAAGTTCATAGTTTTTATAAAAAAATAATAAATACTTTAAGTAAAGATGACATTTCAAAAGAAGAATTATTTGCTAATTTTGAAGATTTAGCAAGATATAAAATATCGATAGACACTCCTTATATACTTATGACTAGCGAGGTATATGCCTTGAAAAATGCTCTCATCAATGAGATGAATGAGCAAGATATAGGCCAAAATATCATTCCTATAATGTCTTTATTTAAAGATATTAACAATAAAGTGGCTTTTGTATACTTACATGAGTATATTTATAAACTTAAAACTATGAATACTCTGAGAATTTCATCTTTGTCAGATTTGATAGAGAAAAATATAATCATCTACTATGAATCACACTTGATATGGCTATCAAAACTAGCTAGACAGATAAAATATGAAAAGAAAAATGATTTTATAGAGCTAGATGAGACTCTTTGCAATTTCGGAAGATGGCTAAAAGAAGATGGCAAAGAGATTATTCAAAATAATTCTAAATTCAAAACAATAGATGCACTTCATACCAACCTACATCTCTTTGCAAAAAAAATCTACTCACATATGGGAGATGATGAACATCATATAAAAATAACATACCTCGAAAAGTGTGAGCTTATCTCGCTTAGCATTGGAACAGAACTAGCACTCATTGACAATGTCATAATGAATAAACAAGTAACTAAAGATGCTTTAACAGGTGCACTTAATAGAAATGCATTAAGAAATATATTTCAAAATCAATATGAACTATCCTTGGCTACTGGTAATAGGTTTGTTATAGGTATTTGTGATTTAGATTACTTTAAAAAGATAAATGATACCCATGGTCATGTAGCAGGGGATAGAATACTTAAAAATTTTGTAAACATAACAAAAAAACTTGTTCGTTCATCAGATATTATAGTCCGATATGGTGGAGAGGAGTTTGTTATTATTTTGCCCACATTAGGTAAGGATAAGGGATTTGAAGTTTTAGAAAGGATTTGTCATAGCTTTAGAGACTCTGCTATTGAAGTTAGAGGTAAAAGCATTCAAGCCACAGTAAGCATCGGAATGATGGAAATAAGACCACAAAAAGAGTTTAATGATTCACTTGTAGATGAGTATGTTATGATAGCCGATCAACAACTCTACAAAGCAAAAAACAGTGGTAGAGATAGAGTAGAGAGTTACTAATCTAAGAGGTCACTATAGTCATATTTTGAAGTGTCTATGTAGTGTTTTTTACCTATATTTATAAATCTAGCATCATTTTCTTTTGCTGCTTTTTTAAACTTTTCTTTTAGTTTTCTAAGTTTTTTTTCACTGAGCAAACTCTCTTTGAAATACTTTTTTAAAGAGATAAGACTAGACTTGTCTTTGTCCGATTCGACTTCTATCTCTGCTTCTACAAGCTCCTCGCTCTCTATGATTAGTTCTTGCTTTGGAGTGTGTTGTAGAAACTTAGATGATATTGCATTTAACATGTTTTTTAACTGCTCATCTTTATCTTTGTAGATTTTTTCTATCCTGATTCTCTCTTGGATTAACATCTGCTCTTTTTGCTCTCTAAGAGATTTTGTCTCCCATTCAAGTTTGTCTACTTTTTGTCTAAGTCTTTCGTTTTGATCTTCTAAAAGTTTATAGTATTTATCATCATTTTGTTGTGTTTGTTTTTTGTTTGTTTGTTTTGGAGCTTGTTTGTTAGTCGCATCAGAGTTTAGCAGGACATATTTTACGCCATCTTCTACCACACTCTCTAGTGAACCTCTTCTTATTCGGTTATGTATCGCCTCTTTTGAGACTCCCAGTTTAGTGGCTGCATCTGCTACGCTCATCTTTGACATAATCTCTCCCTATCTCATATTTTCAAAAACTAAAGGAGCTTCCCACTCTTGTGATCGAATCTCACTTATAACCTTTTGCAAATCATCGAGACTTTTGCCCTTAACCCTGATGGCATCACCTTCTATCTGAGCATGCACTTTTAGCTTGAGATTTTTTATCTCTGCTGTTATCTTTTTTGCTTCTTTAGACTCTATGTAGTCGACTAGTTTAAAAGTCATCTTTCTGTTGTTTCCTGAAGAATCTTCAACTTTTAACTCTTCTAAAACTTTTGAAGATAAGTCTTGTCTCAATAGTTTAGATATAACAATATCTTTTAATGCATCGAGTTTGTTATCGCTAGATGCTATAAGAACAAGCAACTTATCTTTTTCTCTGTAGTTAATTTCATAAGACGTGCCTTTGAAATCATAACGGTTTGCAACTTCTTTATCTGCCATATTTATAGCGTTTTTGAAGTTTTGCATATCTATCTTTGCGCTAATATCAAATGAGTATTCTTTTGCCATCATAAGCCCTTTTAAAAATAATAACAATTATTATAACATAACGAGACTATGTTATAAAAGCCTTATCTTAGAGAAAATTATCTATAGATAAAATTAAAAGCTAGGACTGCCGTCAAATGAGCCAAAAGAAGATGCAAAACTAGGGTCACTATATCCCGATGCAACACTTCTCATGCGAAGTTTTTCTATATCCGCTTTACTAGATATCCCTTGTGGACAAACAAGTGTACACTCATTACAAAGTGTGCAGTCCCAAACACCATTTGTTTGGATAATATCTATCTTGCTTTGTGGCTCACTTTCCCTTTTATCACTAACGTATCTCCAAACACGAGTTAGTGCAAAGGGTCCTAAAAACTCACTGTTTACCGCATATACTGGGCAAACACTATAACAAGAGCCACATAAAATGCAGTCACTTTGGAGTTCATTTATATTTTGATTTTGCTCACTTAAACTCACATCTTTTACAAGTGCTTTTTGCCACGCTTTTGCTTTTGTATTGAACTCATAAGCTTTGTCCATATCTACAACTAGATCACGAATAATGTAAGAGTTTTTCATAGGTTCTATAAAATCGCCATCTTGGACTTTGTACGCACAAGCTAAGACCTCTCTGCCGTTTACTCTCATAGAGCAACTCCCGCAGATACTGCTTCTGCAGCCACTTGAGTATGAAAGTGTCGCATCTTGCTTTGTCTTTATCTCATTTAGTAGTTCTAAGAGTGTGATATCGTTTAAATCAACTTCATACTCTACATTTTTTTCTTGTGTGGTTGCTTCACTAACATATCTTGCTATTTTAATCTTCATTTCTTACTCCACAAAGTCTGCACAAAGCACACTATCTTCTTTATAAGTGATGGTATGAGCTTTATATGCTATATCATTTTGTTTTGGTATATCATTTCTATAGTGTGCACCACGACTCTCATGCCTGCTGATGGCACAAACTAAAACTATCTCACAAAGTTCAACCATATTTCCAAACTCTATAAACTCAACTAGGTTAGTGTTATAAGTTTTTGTCTTATCCTTTGGTCCCATAAATGGTATCTCCCTTTGGATTTGACGTATGGCAGCCAATACTGCTTTTAAACCCATATCATCTCTTGAAATTCCAGCATTGTTATAAAAAATATTTCCAATAAATGTTCGTTTTTCATAAAAATCTATCTGATTTGTAAAGTGTTTTACTCCTACTACAAAGTTTTTATCACTCTGCGACTGCTTACTTGTATCTATCTCTTTATCAAATGTTTTTGCATACTCTGCGGCATTTGCTCCAGCCTGCTTTCCAAAAACTACAAGTTCTAAAAGGGAGTTCCCTCCAAGGCGGTTTGCACCGTGAACTCTGTGATTTGCACACTCTCCTACAGCATAGAGTCCTTTTATCTTTGTTCTTGAATTTTCATCTACCTCTATACCACCCATAGTGTAATGTGCGACTGGCTTTATAGGAATAATCTCATAAACTGGGTCTATATTTTCATAAAGTTTTGCCAGCTTTCTCTCTTGTGGAAGCTCTCTATCTATAAACTCTTCGCCTAAATGGCGAATATCTAAAAAGACATTCTCGCCCTTTTGAATCTCCTCATTTATGGCACGAGCCACCTCATCACGAGGTGCTAACTCATTGGTAAATCTCTCGCCTTTTGAGTTTAAAAGATATCCTCCAGCTCCTCTTGCACTCTCTGAGATTAGGATGGATGAGCCTTTAAGAGCAGTTGGATGAAACTGTATAAACTCCATATCACTTAGTCTCGCCCCAGCTCTAATGCATGCTGCTTGGCCATCTCCAGTTGAGCTTGTTGAGTTTGTTGAATGTTTGTCGTAGATGCGAGAGTATCCACCAGTTGCTACTATAACAGATGCAGCTTCGTAAGTCTCAACCTCTCCACTCCTTATGTTTAAAAAAGTAGCCCCACCAATATAAGCATCTGCTTTATCTGGCCTTTGAATTACGAGATTTAAAAGAAATCTCTCGCTTACTATCTCAATACCTAAAGCGTTGCATCTATCATAAAGCGTATGTAAAATTTTAAGCCCCGTATAGTCTTGGGCATAACAAGCTCTTGGTGCTGATGCTCCGCCTAGAGTTCTTTGTGCTATCTTTGCATCTTTAGTTCTCGAAAAACAGACCCCTATGCTATCTAACCACTCAACTGCGTCTGGCGCACTCTCACATAAATGCCTAACTGCTTCTTCATTTGCAATGCCGTGAGCTGATTTTAGAGTATTTTGAACATGTGCTTCAACGTTATCTTCGCTTGCATTACCAAAAGCTGCATTGATACCCCCTTGAGCCATAGAAGTTTGACTTCTTGTTGGATACTCTTTATTTATTACCCTAACCTTAGCACCATTTTCATGAGCGTTTATTGCAGCTACTAAACCTGCTCCTCCTGCACCTATTATTAAAACATCACTTCGCATAGTTATCCTCAACTTCTATCTTGATTGTAAATATAGCACCATCTCTGCCATTTTTTACACTTATCTTGCCACTATGGTACTCTTCTATGATTTGCTTTGACATATAAAGTCCCAATCCTGTGCCATTTTTTTCTAACTTTGTAGAAAAATATGGGTCAAATATACGCTCTATAATTTCCTCAGAAATGCCCAAAGCATTATCACTAACCTCTAAGACTACATCTCCATTTTCATCATAACTTTTTATTTTTATCTTAGCATCTTCTATGCGTTTTTCTACCAATTGGTCTCTTGCATTATTTAAGATATTTAGCACAACTTGCATAAACTCATTTTCATGTAATCTTACAACTGCATCTGAATGTAGGCTCATGCTTAAGCTTATGTTGTTGGCATCCATATTATCTTCTACAAGACTGCAAGCTTTCATAACAACTTCATCAAGCTTTAGTGCTTCTGCATTTTTGTTAGGTTTGTAAAAGTCACTAAAATTTGAGATAGTGTGGCTTAAGTTTTGAGTATTTGCTGCTATTTTATCTAGCTTTTGATGTATAAACTCGAAAAATTCTTCCCTTTGTTTTTCATCTTTTAGATCAAACTTCTCAAGCTCTATAGCCATCCTAATTGCAATCTGCATTGAAGAGATGGAGCTAAGTGGTTGCTTCCACTGATGGGCTATCATACTTAGCATCTCTCCCATTTGAGCCAAACGAGATTGGTGCAGTAGATAAGCATCTTTTTTTAAAATATCATTAACCGCATCAGCCACCTTCGTCTCTAACGACTTATTTAACCTAATAAGTTGTCCTTGAAGCGTTTCTAATTGTGTGTTTTTTTTCTTTAGTAAATAATGTCTATAACCAAAAACCAAAGCTAAGGCAAAGGTAAACAGTAAGATATTTTTTATATACCTATAGTCTGCGATTGTTGTGTAGTTTATAGATACCCACTCATTTAAAACTCTTTGTATATCTTTTGGCTTTAGCTCATTGGCAATCTTTTGAAATATATTAAAGAGAATTTCATCATCTTTTTTAACCCCAAAACTAATCTTTACATCATCCTCAAACTGCCCAGATATCTTAAGGTTTGACTTTGAGTTGTTTTGCATGTAGTAAGCAGCCGCCATCATGGCATCTATATGCCCATAATATTTGCCACTTTGAACACCTAAAAACCCTTCTTTCCTTGTAGGAACTATGTGTAGCTTCATATCTGGATAGTTTTTTCTAATAGTCTCTATAAATGAGTACCCTTGAGCTACACTAAACTCTTTATGAGATACACTATTAACATCTAAGATATAGTTCTTTCTATCATCAGTTATGATGACCATTGAGTCCTTAAAGTATGGGTTTGTAAATTTAAGGTATTCTCTTCTTAGTTCTGTGTCTTCTACTATTGGTAAAAAGTCACATTTTCCCTCTTTTGCTAAAGAGAGTGTTTCTTCCCATGTATTTGTCTTTATAAGTTTAAAGTTAATAGGAACACTTTGGGATATGATGTCAATAATACCAGCTGCAATGCCTTCTATTGCATCATTTCTTATAGTGCTATATGGTAAAAATGATGGCATTGTGCAGAGTACTATTTCTTTTTTATCTCTTAAGTATGCGTACTCTTGTGCACTTAAAATATTTGTTTTTTTACTAAAAATAAACTCATTCATATCTATCTTATCTTTAGCAAGTCCGAGAATTTTGTATATATCATAGATTCTAAGAATTCTATCTTCTTTTATCTCACCAAACTTTATACCATCTACAAAGGCTAATTTTTTTAATTCTTCTGCTTCATATCTTAGAGATTTTTTGCTTTTTTTTGTAGGATTATACTTTTGATAGATTAACTCTATGCTCTCTTCTATATTTTCAAATGCATATATCCAACCTTTAAGAGACGCATTTCTAAACTTCTCGACTCTTTGGGGATGTTCTTGAAGCTCTTTTTGAGATGTAAAGAGCATGTCACTATAGAAGTCAAAACCTTCATCTTTTGGAGAAAAAATCCTATAAGGAATCTTTTTTTCTTGTAAAATAAATGTCTCATTCGTTGTGTATCCAGCATATAAGTCAACCTTACCATCTAGAAGGTCGTTAAAGTTAAAAGTATGATTTAGTATATCTAAGTCTTTCTCTTTAACTCCGCTTGACATTATCATAGCGCGAATGGAAGCAGCATCAGAAGCATCCCTAGTTAGCATGATTTTTTTACCTTTAAAATCTTTTATATTTTTAATATTTGCTATATCTATGCTAATTAGTGCAAATGGGGAAGATTGAAATATTGCTAAAAGTAAGACTATCTTTTGACCATCAGATCGAGATCTTATAAGGCTTGAGCGACCGATGCCATAAGTCGCTCTAGAACTCATTACCTCATTTACAGTATTCATCTTTTTTCTAAATTTTTTTATCTCTACATCAAGTCCAGCTTCTTTATAAAAGCCCTTCTCTTTTGCCATATAATAGCCTGCAAACTGAAACTGGTCAACCCACATAAGCTGAAGTGATACTTTTTCTGTTTGTTTTTCTATACCAAGTAAAAGAGTGCTGAGTAGTGCTAGAAGAAGGAGTATGATTTTCATGTTTTTTATTATACCACAAGAGTTAGGATGTAGTACCTAGCAACCCTCAAACCTCCTGCAACTATAACAAACCAAACAAACCTAAGTCTTAAAACACCAGCTACAAGTGTTAGTGGATCGCCAATAACAGGAAGCCATGAAAAAAGAAGTATATAGTGGCCATATTTGTGCCCATATTCTAGACTTTTAGTCCCTGTTTTTGAAGAGTTTAATTTTGTTTTTGTTTTATCATACAGCCAGTAGCCAAACCAGTAGTTTAGTATGATGGCTAAGAGATTTCCACAAGATGCAAAGAAGATTGCACTAAGTGGATTCATACCAGATGCAAGAGCCGCAACAAATGCAACCTCAGATGAAAGGGGAAGCAGTGTAGCCCCAAGGAAGGCAGATAAAAAGAGTGCTAACTCACTCATAAAAAAAGCTCCGCTAACACTCTTGTGTTAAAGAGCTGAGTCTCTTATATTTTGAGCTACTAACTCTATAAGCTTCTCTCTAGCTTCATTAGATGCCCAAGCTATGTGTGGAGTTATGTAGAGTCTTTCTCTATTTTTTACACTCAGCAGTGGATGATTTTCTCTCATCGGCTCTCTCTCTAGTACATCAAGCCCAAAGTATAACTCTCTCTCATCAACTATCTTAGCCACGGCATCTTCATCTATAATGCCGCCTCTTCCAACATTTACTATCACAGCGCCATCTTTACACTCACTTAGTTCTTTATATGAAAGTAGATTTTTAGTCTGCTCATTTAGTGGAGCATGTATCGAGATAACGTCGCAAGTCCGAAGGAGCGTTTGCAAATCTACATGCAAATAGTCTCTAGTGATATTTTGCCCACTTGTTGAGTGGTAACAAACTTTTGCACCAAATGCACAAGCAATATTTGCAACAGCACGGCCAATACTACCAAGTCCTATAATCCCCCACTTTTTTCCTCTTAACTCAAAAAATGGCTTAGATAGATGTGTGAATATTGGGCTTTTAACATAAGAACCATCTCTTGTAAACTCATCATAATACCTAGAGTGCCCTAAAAGATAAAAGAGCATAGAAAAAGTGTGTTGTACTACTGAGTTAGTTGAGTATCCAGCTACATTTTTTACTTCTATGCCTCTTTTTTTAGCAGCAGCAAGGTCAATGTTGTTCATCCCAGTAGCAGCTATGCAGATAAGCTTTAAACTCTTTGCACCAGCCATCAGCTCATCATCTATAATAACTTTGTTAGTAACTATAACATCAGCGTTAGTTATGCGCGAGCTAGTCTCTTGGCTACTTGTTGTCTCGTAAATTTCAACTTCACCCAAGCTCTTAAAAACACTCAGATTTGCATCACCAAAGGTTAGTGCATCTAAAACAACTATCTTCATCTAGACATCCTTGATTAACTCTATAAGCTCTCTTGATTTTTTCAAAGCTACTTCTGCTTTATCGTAAACTAGTGCGACTGCAAGTCTTCGCCCCTTGTGAGTATCTGGCTTTGAGAAAACTCTAACAAATGAGTTATCGCTAAAGAGTCTATCATCTATCTCTAGAGTTGGTTTGAAGTTTTCTGCCTCAGACTTGTAAGCGGCAGATGCTCCCTCTCCATAAAAAGTAAAGCCCAAAGGGAGACCTAAAACAGCTCTTACATGAAGTGCAAATTCACTCTGAGACTGTGTGATAAGTGTAACCATTCCAGTATCATGTGGGCGAGGACTAACTTCACTAAAGTAAACCTCATCACCTTTTACAAATAACTCCACACCAAAAATCCCTCTTCCGCCAAGTCCATCTGTTATAGCCTTAGCCATCTCTTGTGATTTCTTTTTTGCTACTTCGCTCATCTGCATCGGCTGCCACGAAAAGACATAGTCACCATCTCTTTGCTCATGACCTATCGGTTCACAAAAAACTGTCTCTTTGCCGTTTCTTGCAGTTAGCATCGTTATCTCATAGTCAAAATCAACAAAAGCCTCAACAATAAGCTCACTAGCATCTCCACGAGCCTCTTTTGCAATCAGCCATGATTTTGAGACATCTTCTTTGCATTTAAGCACACTTTGACCATGTCCTGATGAACTCATAACAGGCTTTACTACACAAGGATAGCCCATACGAGCAGATGCATCTCTTAAGCCTTCTTCTGTAGTTACAAACTCATAAGCTCCAGTTTTTAGACCTAAAGTCTCTGCTGCAAAGGTACGGATATTTTTACGGTTCATAGTCTTTTGTACAGCTGCTGCATTTGGGATCACATTGTAACCCTTCGCCTCTGCTTCAATGAGTGCTTCAATAGAGAGAGCTTCTATCTCTGGGAGGATATAGTCAGGTTTTTCACGTTCTATAATCTCTAAAAGAGCATCTTTATTTTGCATATTTACAACATAAGAGCGATGAGAGACTTGATGAGCTGGCGCGTTTGGGTATCTATCAACTGCGATAACTTCAAGACCGAGTCTTTGAGCTTCAATAGCCACTTCACGGCCAAGTTCGCCAGAACCTAGTAACATTACTTTTTTTGAGTTTGATTTTAGAGGAGATGAAAACTGCATCTGAGATAATTTCCTTATTTGTTTTTAGTTCAGTTACACTTCAGTGGAAGCGCGAAAATTCACAGTTCCAAAAAAAGAGATCACTGAACTTTTATAAAGGAAATTATATCAAAAGAGGATTAAAACTTATTGTTTTAATCCTATAAGAGTTTGTAGAAGTTGGTCGGAGGTTGTGATGGTCTTACCATTTGCTTGGAAACCTCTTTGGATGATAATGAGCTGAGTTAGAGCTCGCGAGAGGTCAACGTTTGATGCTTCAAGTGCTGCTGCTTGGATAAATCCACGCCCAGCAGTCGCTGCAGTTCCGATGATAGGATCACCTGAGTTTGCTGTTTGGATAAAGATATTTCCACCCTCAGTTGAGAGTCCCTCATTGTTTGTAAACTTCGCCATTGCAATCTGCGCAAGACCAAAAGAGCGACCGTTTGAGAAAGATCCAACTAAAGTACCACTCTGATCTATCCTAATCCCAACTAGATCCCCACCAGTATAACCATCTTGGCTTATCCCTGATGTAGCTGAACGACTATCAAAACTTGTCATTCCGTTAAATGCATTTGCATTACCAAAACTTAGGTTTATCTGTTGATCTGGTGCTGAACCATTGTTACCACTAAAAGATATATTTGGTGGATTATAAGTTGCTAGCGAGCCATCGTTATTAAAACGGATAGAACCTCTTTTTTCATCATAAGGTGCTGTTGTATCTATAGTTGCTGGAGGTGGAACAGTTACAAGCATATCCCAAGTACTACCAGTTGACTGATCGAGTTGAGTTTTTCTAAACTCCATTCTAAGAGTATGCTTAGAACCTAATGAGTCAAAAACATCTATAGAACTAGAATGCGTTGCAGCATTAAAACTTTGAGAATATGCTTTTCCACCACTAGCCATTGGAAGTACTGAGTTGAGAGCTTCCATGTTTCTAGTAAAACGCGTATTTTCAGTTACTACAGTTCCTGCTCTTTTATCTGTATATGCTGTGATTTTAAGGTTCATATCATAATCATCAGTTACGTGAGCATTAGGATTTTGGATTTCAAATTTACCTTGTTCATTTACCGCAACAGTTATACCATTTAAAGGACCACCTTGAGCTCTAGCTTCATCTTCAAGCCATTTTCTCAGATCCGCCATAGATGTAAAGGTTTTATCAAAGCCAGGTGCACCAGCAGCAGAAGTTTTGTTATACTGATATCTATGTGCTGTCTCACTAACACCAGCAGCTGCTAAGCCAGCACCTGTAGTTACAGTAAAGTCGATATTATGCGATGCTGAAGCTAAACCATTTGTGTTTACTAAAGTAATAACATTACCCGAATCTACAGATGCTGTTACACCAGTAATAGAACTTTTTGCATTAATAGCAGCTACATAGTTATTGGCTGTCTCTGCTGGTGTTCCACCTGCTAATGCAGTTACATTTACAGTACCACCTATACCCAGTTCGTCATCTACATTAAAAGTCATATCCAAAGGTCCAGCAGTAGCTGTACCCAAAGTAAACGTTGAGTTTCTAAATGAAGCCCATACCCCTTGATCTTGCTGGATAGAAAAAGCTTCTCCTACTTCGTTAAACATGACGCCAATATTACCTGCTGCTATTAGATTTCCATTTGCATCTATTGCCGCTGGTTGCAAATTTGTAGAGCCAGACTTTACCTGATAAGCAGGAGAAAAACTCTCAACTACTGGCCCTGAGTTTAAGTTTGCCTTTAACACAACTTCTTGTGAACCAAAAGCAGGGGTTGTAAGCCCTGGAGGTATGTTGATATTTGTAATAGGTGCAGTTGCATCAACTTTACCAGATACTGGATCTCTTAGCCATCCTTGCGTTATAAAACCATTGTTATCTACAAAGTTTCCTTTAGCATCAAACTTAAAGTCTCCCGCACGAGTATATTTGTAAGTGTTACCGCCATCAGGAGATACTATGTAAAAACCATCGCCTTGAATAGCGACATCGGTGTTTTTATCAGAGTTTTGAACCGAGCCTTGCGAGAAGATACGAGTCATTGAGCTAACAGTAGCACCAAGACCAACTTGGACTGGGTTTTTACCACCGAGTTGACCTTGAGGTGCAGTAGCTATAGCCTGTGTTTGAGCCAAAAGATCTGAAAAGTTTGCACGAGAATATTTAAAACCTACAGTGTTTACGTTTGCGATATTGTTTGACTCAACGTCCATTGCAATTTGGTGTGATTGTAATCCTGATACACCAGAAAATAGTGACTTTAACATCTTATATCCTTTAAATTTATTTTATAAATTTTAAGGGAACCTAATCCCATTTCATTTATAACGCAAAACGAACAAGTCCGTTTTACTACGCTAATACCCCAAGGGTACTCCGTCGTGCGCGCTAAGTTTTGCTCAGCGCAAAGCTCTCGGCACTTGTGCCTCTTTGATTTATTTTATAAATTTTAAGGGAACCTAATCCCATTTCATTTATAACGCAAAACGAACAAGTCCGTTTTACTACGCTAACGCTAAAGAAACTTGTTTCTTTGACTTTTTTTACTTACAAATTAGGAGCATTTTATGTTCCAACTTCTAGCCTTTAAGAGCTAAAAATTATTTATGCATCTGCAGAGCTTTTTGTATCATTTGATCTGCTGTTGTTACACACTTAGCGTTTGCATCGTATGATTTTTGAAGTATGATAAGGTCTGTTAGTGCAACATCCATTCTAACATTTGAGTTCTCAAGATTAAAGTTTACAACATCTGTTCCTATGATATTTTGTCCGCTTGCATCTTTATAAAAGATTGGTTCTCCACTGTTGCTACTCTTTATAAAGTTTGCTCCGCCAGCCCGCTCAAGACCTTGCTCGTTTACAAAGTGATAAACTGCAATTTTGCCAACACTACTTTGCATACCGTTTGTAAAAGTGGCAATAACTTCAGCATTTCTACTAATGCTATAGCCTATTAGATCCCCACCTATAGTTCCATCAGAGACACTAGAAGCACTTGGTGGAACATTACTAATGGCTACAACACCATCAAAACCACTTCCCATATCTATAGATACTTGTGCGCCATTGTTGTTTATAGTAGTTAAATTAGTTGAGATAAGCCCGCCACTTGCATTAAAATCAGCTCTTCCTGTTTGTGTATCATAAATAGTTTGGCCATCAAGTGTTTGTGTTGTTGCTACTACTTCCCATTGACTACCAGGTAAAACTTGTGGAATTATTTTTGTAAAAGATAGTCTTAAGTGATTTTTATTGTTTTGCGGATCAACTACACCTGCGCCAATAGTCTGGACTGCATCTTCTGTCCCGATGTTTCCAATAAATTTCGCCATAGTAGAGGCTTCTGGCGGATATGTAAGATTATTTGGAAAACGCAGCTTCTCTTGAGTCCCAACTTCTCCTAGCTTTACTTCACTTAAAATAGTTGTTAGTTCACCATTAGGGCTTATGTTCTTTCCCATAGTTCCTAAAACATAGTGTCCATCTGTTGTAACAAGGTCACTGTTTAAGTCAAAAGTAAAATTACCTGCTCTTGTATACATAGTATCTGGGCCACCTGAGACTCCAAACCAGCCATTTCCAACTATAGCTAAGTCAGTAGATCTCTCTGAGAGTAAAATACTACCTTGTCCTCTATCCATAGCTGTAGCATTTAACCTTACTCCATAACCCGAAGTATCGTTAGTTGGTTTTGCTGATGTACTGTTTAGTGTCTCTTCAAATATAGATGAGAACTCTGGTCTATAACCACGAAAACCAATAGTTGAAATATTTGCAATATTATCAGACACTACATCTATTGCTGATTGGTGTGTTTTTAAGCCAGATACACCTGTATAAAAGGCTTGAATCATCATAGTGTTTAATAAACCTCTCTAATATCGTCAAGTGGAACATAGTTTGAGCCTACTTTTACAAGTGCTTTACCACCTTCAAACCTAACTGCTTCTATAGGATAAGTCCCAAGTCTTGTAGTTTGTGCTTCCCCTGCTTCATTTTTATAACTTGCTGTTACGTAGTAGATTCCGCTATCTGCATTAGCTCCATTCGTTAGCATTCCATCCCAGCCAAACTGATGAACACCTGCATCTCTTTTAGCTAAGACATTTCCATCTTTATCTTTCATATCGATATCTATTGTGCCAACAACTTTGCCTTCATTGTTTAAAATCTCTAATGTCCCCATTTTTATATCTTGTGGGAAATAGACTTCAAAAGTACTTTTTGAGCCCTTATCATGCGCTATAGCATTACTTCCTAAGTCCGCTGTTTTGCCAATAGCGGCAATAGTTGAGAAGTGTTGAGATGCACCAAGAGATGCTGCTAAATCAGCAAGTGCCTTGTTAGTATTCTCAGACGCTTCAAGAGTAGCAAGTTGTGAAGTTTGAGATAAAATCTTCTCACTATCCATAGGTTCAGTCGGATCTTGGTGTTGAAGTTCCACTAAAAGAAGCTTCATAAAGTCATCTTTGCCTAAAATCGTTTTATCTTTAACTGCCTGTGTAGTATCTACTTTGCCGTGAGTTGCAATATTGTTACCATATGCATTAATAGCCATAATATACTCCTTAATTTTATTTCATAAAATGAAGGTGAGTCCTTCATCTAATCTATCACGCCAAAGGAACAAAGTCCCTTTAGCTACGCTAACGCTGAGTTTCCTTCGGCAGGAAGCCCTCGGCACTTGTGCCTCTTAATCTATCACGCCAAAGGAACAAAGTCCCTTTAGCTACGCTAACGCTGAGTTTCCTTCGGCAGGAAGCCCTCGGCACTTGTGCCTCTTAATCTATCACGCCAAAGGAACAAAGTCCACGGTTCCTTTATGGGTTATGCGTAGTTTGGAACTACGATCTCTAGTGAACTTAAAATCTCTCCGTTTTTATCTTCATTTTCAAAATAAGCATACTCTTCATTAGCCCTTTTTTCATTTTGACGGTTTTGCTGCTGATTTGCAGTTTGTTGCTCGCCTCCTGAAGAGTTATTAAAGTTCAATGTAGCATTATTTATTCCACTGTTGTTTAACTGCACCCTTAGCTCATTTGCATTCATTGAAAGTGTATTTATCGCTACATTGTTTGAACTGATGTTCACATGTAGATTTTTACCTCTTTGAATTATTGTAAGATCAACTTCCCCCAACTTTTGTGGGTTTAACTGTATCTTTACCCTTGTAAAAGGGGATTTGTAATCCTCTATAGCACTCTTTACATCTTGAGAGAGATACTTTATCATCTGCTTGGCTTCATTTATTTTTACTTCTAAACTATCAGTTTTTAAAGCTAGCCCTTCTAACTTCGAGTTAGTTTGTCCATCACTAGTTGATGATTCACCATGAAGGAGTCTTTCTAAATTTTTACTTATATCTGTTGTTGCACTTGGAGCAAGAACTTTAGCTGTAGCCACAGAAAAGTCTGCTGTAAAATTCGTAGAGTTTTTACCTTTTTCGCCTCGCAAAAGTAACTTTAATGTTTCATCTGCTTTTTCTTTTGGTGTTTTTTGCTCTATTTTAAACTGCTTGGCTACCACTATCTGCTCGGTTGAATGTTCTTTTGCTTCAAGAGCTTTAAACAGAGGTGTTTTGATTGATACATCGCCACTAAGCTTCGCATCTACCTTTTTATCTTCTACTGCATCTAGTGCTTGAGTCTTTGTTTGAACTATTTGCTCACTACTATTTTGCGTTTTTACATCTAGTGCGGAGATTTTTGGCTTTGCCTTTAGCTCTTCTAAGCTAAGTTTTGAGACATCTATACCAAAATTTCTAGCCATAGTTGCTAATCCTCTTAGAGTCTTTGGTAGCTCTTTTACTTGTGATTTTTTATACTCATCACTTTCTAAGATTTTTGATTTTAAGTACTCTTTTGCATCCAAAACAATTGCTTTTAACTCTTTTGAGTTCATGCCTTGAGTGAGTTTTGGATTTAGCTCTAGGGTGTCTTTAGGCTCACCTACTAGCTTTGTTGGTAGTTCGCTATCTTTACTATTTTCACCCTTTAAGAGTGCAAGTAAAGATTCTTTCTTGGAGCTTGTTTTTGAAACAACAGCTGATGGCTTTTCATTTTCTAACGATAAAACTATTGCACCATTTGCTGGTTTGTCTTTTGTAACAACGCCCTTTAAGAGTTGCGAGAAAGATAGAGTTGGCTCTTTATCTGGTGCTACTAGAGGAGATGATGCTTTAGCATCACTCTTTGCATTTACAACAATCATCTTTTCTCCTTGCCGTTATTTTAATCTTTGGGCTATTTATATGTTTAATATAGCATTAACTATTCCAAATAAATAAAGGCTTGCCTTAAAAGCATGAACAAGTCTAGAGTTTCGTGCTAAAGTAAAAAATTTGCTTAAGAAAATGTTGGTTTTGTCGATGTAGAGTTTATGAAAAAGATTTTTTTTTTACTTTTACCAGCTTTTCTTTTTTCGCAAAGCCCATTTGAGACTCCAAAAGAGAGGCTTTTTGAGTTTTCTGCTTTTGAAACAAAACAGAGTACACAGGCAAAAGAGGCTTCACAAAATCCTAAAGTAAAATGTAGATGGGTTTGTGATAAGAAGATTTATAAAGAGCAAAAGATGTCAGAGGCATTAGAGTTTTACAAAAACTCTAATATTTATAAGTTTGACTACTCAAGTATGTCTAAGTAGTCTATATCTTTTTTACAAAAGTATTTAACACTATTTTGAAGAACAGCCACAAGCTCATCAGCATTTTCTCCATCAACAGGATAACTAATCAAAAAAGAGTTTAAAAAGACTCCAAACTTTTCATCTAACTGCTTTTTAACTATCTCAGCGCCATATTTATCAGTATATGGAAGAACAAAAAAATAATCTTTTTTATAGTTTGCTATGGTATCAGATGTTCTAAGGGCATCTGATAAAGTCTCTAAAATATTGACTTTTGGAGCTTTGGAGAAGTCACAATAAAGTACAGTAAAACTCTCTGCTCTATTTTCATCAAGCCTCTGTGCTATACCAATATTTAGACGAAGCAGTTGCTTAAAATCTGCAAATTGAAAGTGAATACCAGCCATTAAAAACTCCTAAATTTAGTCAGGTTTTATAACTATTTGTAGTATAGCCAAATCTACAAAATTGTAAAAGCTTCTATCTCTTGCCTTGAGCTATAAGGCGAGCTTTGCAACTCTTCTTTATCAAAAAGGAGTGTATAAGTTGCCTCTTTATCTGCCTTAGTATAAGTCAATATTATTTTAGCAGCTAACTTCTTATCCTCATCACTTGCATTTTTACTTAGTAAGGAGTGAGGTCCTGGAACGCCCAGAGTTCTTATGTGATAAAATTTATCATTATTTATATCTTGCAGATAGGCATTTTCATCTTTGTTTCTTCCAACAACAAGCTTCGCGCCATCAGGTAAGCGAAGGTGTCTTCCAAACTTCATAACTGGAATATCTTTTACCTCGAACTTATCATACTTGATAAAATCTCGCATCTTTTTGCCAAAGTTTTCATCTGTAAGTAAGCAACCGCCGCCAGGACTCTCAAAGTCAGCAAGTCCTATCTCGCCTGCAAGTTGAAGCTGTCTTTCACGACTTCGCCCACTAATACCCTCTAACTTCTCTCTATCAACCCAACCTTTTGTCTCAGCGATAGTTGGCTCTAATAGTTTTGCAGACATTGGGCGCAAAAGAAGTCCATCACAATTACTCTCATTTAGCACCAACTGAAGTGCATCTTTGTTTTGACTCATAGGACGTTGACCTAAAACCTCTCCACTTATCAAAAAACTAGCACCTTCTGCTTCCATGATTCTCTTTGCAACTGCAAACATTTTCGCATGACAATCTATACAAGGGTTGAAATTTTTTCCATATCCATGTTTTGGACTAAAGAGCACATCTTGTAAAAATTCACTCTCAATGTCTATTATCATAAGCTCAGCACCAACTTGGTCACACATACTCTGCATATGCTCTTCTCTGTCCTTTGTGCTGCCAAAACCTGTAGAAATATTTAGAGCTAAAACTTCTATGCCCTGATCTAAGATAAGTTTCATCGCTAGTGTTGAGTCAAGTCCTCCACTAAAGAGTGCTATTGCTTTCATTTGCTACCTTTTTGCTTTTTATTATTTTACCATTATAATAATTTTTTATAATTTAAAAGCGACTAATTCGCCTTTTTTGAGTTTTGCAATTTTATCACGGATTTTACGGATAATAAAAGCTTTTTTTTCAAATGTAATATCTGAGCGAATTTTTATATTTTTATACTCTCTCTCATAATATCTATGTAGAAAAGGTATAAGTTCCCTCTTTAGTGCATCTTCATCTCTTAAGGCTTGTATGTTATTATCAATTGCTATAGCCATGAGTGATGGTTCATCAACCCTTCCTTGAAGCGCAGCCATAAATTCTCTTGAGTGAAACTGTAAAAGTGAGGCATCTAGCACATCAAGGATTTGATCTATAAACTCGGGACGCTCTAAAACAGTTTTTACAAGTGTTAGCTCCCACATATCTTTATGAGTGTTTTTTTGCATAAGATGAGAGTTGTTTTTACTTGTGTTTTGTGAAAATTTTAGCAGAGATGGACTAACACCCAAACCGCCAAGTCTTGATGCAAGAAATGTTTTGTATTCTTCTTGAAGGATTGGGGAGAGTGTTTTTAAGTAAGCCACACCCTCTTGCATGCACTCCTCTTTGGCTTTTGGATCTCTTAAATCATAAAGTGACAATAACTCCTCTAAAACAAACTCTATAAAAGGTTTTGGCTCCCTAAACATAGTAGCAAGTTCATCTATAGCACCTTTTTGTACCATATCTGCAGGATCTTCTCCATCATTAAAAATAACTACTCCGCCTCTAAAATCACTGACACTAAGTAGTCTTGATGCCTTTAGTGCAGCAGCTCGTCCTGCCTTGTCTCCATCATAGGCCATTATAATTTTAGGCTCTCCTTTTCTTAAAAGTGGTAGATGCTGAGGCGTAAGAGCAGTCCCAAGAGTTGCAACTGCATTAGTAAATCCAGCTTGATGAAGCATGATAACATCGAGGTAACCCTCTGTTATGATTATCTCTTTTGTTTTATATAGTGTTTGTTTGGCGTGATGGTAAGCATATAAAAGTCGAGATTTGTTGTAATAC
>CAYWVG010000014.1:0-24175 GCA_964461645.1 uncultured Sulfurimonas sp.
CTGGATTTGGATATGTTAAGCCTTGATATTTCCAAGCCTCTTTTATGGCTAGAGACATAAAAAAATCATCATCTATTAGCACAATAATATCCTAATGATTACCACTCGAAGTAGGTTCTAGCTTTTTTTATGTCGTTAAATTCAAACTCTATTAATTCATCGTCAACAACAACAAATAGTTTTGAGCCCTCTACTTTTTGTAAAAGCCCTTTGATTTTATCTTTTTGCATCCCAAAAGAGATATTTTCACCAACTGACATTTTAAAATGGTCTAATGTCACAAGCTTTCTCTCTATACCTGGGCTTCCAACTTCAAGTCTATACTCACCTGAAACAGGAGGTGTAACATCAAGAAGAGGAGATATAAGATGAGTAAGTTCTACACACTCATCAAGGCTAACCCCAGCCCTTTTGCCATCAACTATGGTTTTAGAGATTACACTAACACGGTATATTGTCTCATCGTTTTCACTAACAACTGCAGCGTCATATAATTCAAGATTTAGCGAAGAGACTAAGGACTCTATATCACTATGTAGGCTCATGTCTCTTCCTTTGCTATTTTTCTAAATAACTCTTCTATGTTTTGAGATTTCTCGAATTGTGTATCAAACTCAAATGTCATTTTTGGGCATCTGTACCAACCTTGATCTTTAAGACAATAGTCTTCGACTATAGGTCTGGCTTTTTTTAGTTGATTTAAATATGCCATTTTTTCACTCTCAGTGTACTCATTTGGATTTATGTAAACCTTAGCGTCACTTCTTCCACGAGAGCATTTTACTTCTAAGATCTCTAAATCATGAAGTCTTTTATCGTTTAACTCTCCTAAAGCTTCTGGAATCAATTGTAGTAAGATTGACTCCATTCTTTTTAGTTTTATCTCAGCTTCATTCATAGACTAAATTTATCCTTTTTTTAAAGCTCTATAGTGAAACTTTTTGTTCTATCTTTTTAAATGTTTCTATAGTATCGCCTACAATTACATCATCATATCCACTAATAACTACACCACACTCATAGCCATTACCAACTTCTTCAACATCATCTTTAAAGCGTTTTAGTGAAGTTAATTCACCCTCATAAATAACAACACCATCACGGATTACACGAACCATTCCGCCACGAACAAGTCTGCCATCTACGACAACACATCCAGCAACCATTCCCTTAGGTATCTTAAATGTATCTCTAACTTCTGCTTGACCAGTGTTTTCTTCTGTAAACTTCGGAGCCATCATACCAGTTAACATTCCAGTAATATCATCTAAAAGTTTATAAATGATAGAGTAAGTTCTAATATCTACATTTTTCTGTTTTGCTAGTGCTTTTACACTTCCAGTAGGACGAACATTAAATCCTAAAAGTACACAGTTTTCAGAGTTTGAAACGAGTTCAACATCATTTTCAGTAATTCCACCAACGCCACTTGAGATGATGTTAATTTTTACTTCATCATTTCTTAGCTCACTTAGTGACTCTTTAAGAGCCTCAAGTGTTCCGTGAACATCTGTCTTTAGAACAACTTTGAGTGATTTTAATTTACCCTCAGCTATCATAGAAGTCATATCTTCAAGAGTTGACTTTGTAGAGTGAGAAAGCTCTTTATGTCTATCATATTCATGACGTTTTTGAGCATACTCTCTAGCTTCTTTGTCATTTTCCATAGCCATCATGACTTCACCTGAAGGAGGAACTTCATTAAGCCCTACAACAACTGCTGTATGACTTGGAAGAAGAGACTTTATCTGTTTGTTGTTCTCATCAATAAGGGCTTTTACACGACCATAAGAGCTTCCACAAACAACATAGTCTCCAATTTTTAAAGTACCGTTTTGAACGATTACAGTAGCAACTGGGCCACGACCTTTTTCTAGTGAAGACTCAACTACTGTAGCCTTAGCCATAGCTTTTTCATTTGCACGAAGCTCTAAAACTTCAGCAGTTATAAGGATATTTTCAAGCAGATCTTCTATTCCCAATCCACTTTTTGCAGATACTGGAATAAACTCTATATCTCCACCCCAATCAACTGGACTAATACCATGTTCTGCCATTTGACCCTTAACCATATCTGGTTGAGCTGTCTCTTTATCCATCTTATTTAGCGCTACAATAATTGGAGCACCAGACTCTTTTGCTATCTTTATAACTTCTAGAGTTTGAGGCTTAACACCATCATCAGCAGCTACAACTATAACTATAATATCTGTTACATCTGTACCACGCTGACGCATATGAGAGAATGCTGCGTGACCTGGAGTATCTAAAAATGTAATAGCTTCACCGTTTTGTTCTACCGTATAAGCCCCGATATGTTGCGTAATCCCACCAGCTTCACCCTCAGACACTTTAGCTTTACGAATAGCATCAAGAAGTGAAGTTTTACCATGGTCAACGTGCCCCATAATAGTAATAACAGGAGGTCTTTTTGTAGCATTTGGATCTTTTTCTATATCTTGTGCTAAATCCTCTTCATAGTTAAATGCATCTTTTGGATCAACTATTGTTACTTCTACATCAAACTCTTCACTTAAAATCTCAATCTCATCATGCCCTAAAAAGTCATTCTTTGTCATCATAAGACCAAGGTCAAAAAGAACTTTTATAACTTCTGACATTGGACGTTTTAGAGCTTCTGCAAACTCATAAACACGAATATCCTCAGGAATTTCAACATGAGTTACTATCTCTTCTTCTTGATTTGGTTTTATATATTTTTTTCTTTTATCACGAGAGACTCTTCTGCCACGAGGTGCTTGCTTCTTGTTAGCATTTCTTCCAGCTGGTTTTGGAGCACGAGGTTTTCTCACCTCTTCAGCAGGAAGAGGTGCTCTCTCTGTTGAGTTTAAATCAAGTAGAGTTACTTGATCATCCATATCCATAGATACTTCACTCATAGATCCACCAAAGATATCTAGTCTAGTTCCGCTCTCTTTTTTTCTAGTAGGTGCAGCACTACTTTGTTTAGATTTCTTCTTCTGAGCCAGCTCTTCTAAAACTTCAGCACTTACTTTACCATAAGATGATACTGATGTTGCAGATGCTTGTTTTTTAGGAGCCTCATAAGCCTCTTCTTGCTTTGGCTTTTTCTTTTTAACAATTTTTAGTCCAGTCTTTTTAATCTGGCGAACGGCTACTGGCTCAACCACTTTAATGGAACTAGTATTTTTATCTGTTTTGATTTGTGCCTTGTCTTTTTCAGTTTCTTGAATATCAGGCTCAACTTTTTGCGATTCTACTTCAGAAATCTCACTTTTTGGAGCTACTTTTTTGATGCTTTGTTTAGTTTCTTTTGCTGGAATCTCTGTTCCTTGCTCTTTTTCTTCTATCTCAGGAGCTTCTTTTTGTTTTGGAGTATCACTTTTTGCTTTTGGAGATTCTTTTTCTTTTGGAGCCTCTTGAATTGGTTCGCCATTCATAATAAAATTAGCCAATCCCTCAGCTTGTTCCATGGTAACAACGCTCTGTGCTGATTTTACTTCAAGACCCATTTTTTTTGCTTTATCTAATACATCTTTAGAAGCAATACCAAGTTCCTTGGCAATTTCGTGTACTCTAACTTTTTCTATCATCAGTGATGATCTCCTTTAGTTTGTTTATCAATCTATCTCTATCTGGACTTTTACATTGGCGCATAAGTGCTTTAGTCGTTTTTTTTTCAGACAAGATACATTCATTGCATAAATAAAAACTTCTTCCACAACCTTTAAATCTCTCTAATGACCCATCTATGCATTGAAGTCTCAGCAGTTCGCTTTGTGCTTCCTTAGCTCTACAAGAAACACACATTCGAAGAGGTTGATGAAATTTTTTCGCCATTATATCTAAATCTTGCTTGAATTAACAGAGATTATCTCTCTATTATCAATCCATCGTTATCAAAACTCAAAATTTTCACAGTAAATTCTGGAAACTTTTGACTTATTTTGTTTGCGATCATTGCAGCATCATCATCATAAACCATGGAAAAAAATGTTGAACCGCTTCCTGATAGTGTACTCATCAAAGCTCCACTCTCATAAGCAGTTTTTTGAACAGAAAAGAGCTCTGGCAATATTTTCATTCTTGCTTTTTGATGAAATCTATCTTGAGTAGAGAGTTTTAACATCTCCCAATCTTCATTAAAAAAAGCACCCACAGTTAAAGCAGTATGAGATAAATTAAATATTGCATTTTCTTTTGAATAAGATTTTGGCAAAAGAGTCCTAGCCTTTGATGTGTTGATGGGCTTATTTGGTATAGTAACTACAGCTTTTATATATGATGGAAGATGTTTTTTTTGTGAAAAAACCTTATTCTTCTCAACCGCAGCTACATTAAATCCGCCCATTACAGCTGGAGTAATATTATCAGGATGAGACTCGTATATAAGAGCATGATTTAAAATCCTTCTCTTTGATACTCTTATCCCAGCTGCCTCATGCGCACTTGCAATTGCACTAACTATCACAGCAGAAGAACTCCCCAACCCTCTTGACATTGGTATTTGGTTATAAAAAGTAAACTTAAAGTTTTGCTTCTTTTGAGTCAGTCTGTTGTAGTGATCATTAAATATGCTCACAAAAAGGTTGTTGCCTTTTAGTCTAGGGTTGTTTTCGCCCTCACCTTTTATACTAACGCTAAAAAACTTTGATGGATGAAACTCCACTTTGTTTCTCAGATCAACTGCTAAACCTAAAGAGTCAAATCCTGGTCCTAAGTTAGCACTTGTTCCTGGTACGCTTATTATCAATTATTTTCCTATCCAACAGCACCGATGCCATAAAGCGGCGTTACTGTTGTGCTAAACTCTTTATAATCAAGCACATCTGGGAGCATAAACTCCATTTCTGGTGCTGTTTCTATTTTTTGAGTCGTAATTTGTGATGAAATTTTAACAAAACATAGCTTTCCAATCGCTTTTATAGGTGCATTTTTATTAAAATAAAAAGCATCTGTAGCAAAAAGTGGAATATTTTTCAAAATACTAAGTGATTTTAGAAAAATATATGCTACTTTTATAGCCATAAAACTACCAGGTCCATTTGCATAGAAGAGTTTTTTCACATGAAATCTTTTAAAAATATCTTGATATATCTTTGGTAAAACTTCTGAGCTTTTTTCATGACTCTCAATGGTCTCTACAAGCTTTGTATCTTCATATATTCCTATTTTTATGGGCGAAGAGAGAGCTACCAATACAATATCTACCTCTCTCAAGCATAAGCCTTCTCAAGTTCAGCCGTTTTTTCTCCAACAAGCTCTACAACTACATAGTTTTCAGGAGAGCTAAGTAGTTCTAAGGTGAGCTTATGATTTAAGTCATGACTTCCAGCCATTGCTTCATAGTTTCCTACAAAATTCATCCCAATCAAAGACATATCTCCAATAGCATCAAGAATTTTATGTCTTACAAACTCATCAGGAAATCTCAAACCTTCAGGATTTAAAATTTTTTTCTCATCCAATACTATTGCATTTTCTAAGGTTCCACCAAGAGCCAAGCCTTTTGAACGCAAATATTGAACTTCATGTAAAAAGCCAAAAGTTCTAGCTCTTGCTATCTCTTTTTTATAACTCTCTTTTGTTAATTCTAAAACATACTCTTGCTTGTTGATAACTGGATGAGAAAATTTAATAGTAAAGTCATATTTTAAATCACTCGAAGGAGATAGTTTTACATACTTTTCGCCTTCTTGAACTATAACTTCTTTTATGATGCGCATAACTTTTTTTGGTTTGTCCAGCTCTTGTATACCTGCTTCATCTAAAAGCATACAAAAACTAGCACTACTTCCATCCATAACAGGAATCTCATCTGCATCAACTATAACTTTTAAGTTATCAATACCATAAGCGTAAACGGCTGAGAGCATATGTTCTATTGTAGATATCACAACTCCATCTTTTCCAATAACAGTAGCCATCTTAGTATCTACAACATTCTGTGGAATCAGAGGTATGGCTACATCGACATCGCTTCTATAAAAGACAATTCCACTATTGGATTGCATTGGTTCAAGTCTTAAACGAACAGGTGTTCCCTTATGCAAGCCAATTCCGACTAATTCTACAGGTTTGTTTATAGTAGTTTGGTACATTCTATCTGTCTCCTTTTCTCTGAAGACGTCCAGAGAAAATTCCTCTCACTGAAGCTACGCCTATCGGCGAGAAATTATTTGGGATGAGTGATTTTGCCATTTTTATCCTTTAGTAAGAAATTACTTTAGTTTTTATCTATAACACTTTTAGCTGTTTTTATTACATCTTGTATATTTAATTTCATCCACTCTTTATCCATCCATTCTGCAGGACGAACTTCTACACCTTGAACTAAAACACCAAAATGAAGATGATCTCCCATAGCGTAACCACTTTTACCTGTATTTGCTATGCTTTGACTCTCTTTAACTTTATCTCCAACTCCTACTTTTACACTAGAACAATGTCCATAAAGTGTGTAAAGTCCTAAACCGTGAGAAATTAATGGCATTTGCCCATAGATCCCATTAAAGTCAGAGTAAACTACTTCACCACCATTTTGCGGTTTTATCTCTGCATGAGCATAACTTGCCATATCAAGACCTAAGTGATATGACTCACTTATATAATCATCATTATAGGAGTATTTTCTATGATCACCAAAAGTAGCAACAACTTGTGCATTTTTTAATGGATACATCTCATTTATCTTAAAATCACTTATCATCTCAGTTGAGACCTTAGAAGTTATCTCATGTATTAACTTCTCATTTTTAAGTCTTACATCTTCATTTATAAGTTTGAATTGAGTTATAGGATCACTTATACCTTGAGTCTCAATAAATTCTTCAGCTAACTCTGAAATTTTGCCTTTTAAGAAATTATCACTAAGTTTTATATTTGAGACTCTATATTTTTTGTCTTGTACATATAGTGGAATATAAGACTTGCTCTCATTAGAAGCATAATCATGCGCTACTATAGTTGCTTTAAAACTTTGCTCTGTAACAGGCCATGCAAGTAGTGATATGTAATAACCCTCTTTATAAAAAGGTTGTGGTACAAATTTTTTATCGAAATTTGTCTCTATGTAAAAATCTTTTAAGTTTTCATCATTAACTTTAAATATCACAAGTGCGGAACCGCCTTTAGTGATTTTGTATGAGTGACTAAGTATTGAGAGTTCTGGTCTTTTTTTATCGATTTTTAGTTCAAACTCTTTTACTATCTTGTTCCCTTTTAAAAAGTTCCACTTACTAGTATCATTTGCTTCAACTATAACCTTGATGCTTTTATCTTTCATACCATAAGCACTTCTTGGAGGCTCAACTTCTAGTTGAATCTTTTTTTTAGGGACTATTAATTGCTCATTATGAAGAGTACTCTGTTCATCTTTTGTTTTTAATACAACACTATATGATTTAATACCACTTGCATCATCTATCTCAATATTTAGTGGATTTTTTAAGTTCCAATAACCATTTGTTTGCATCGTTATATGCGGAGATTCTCTCTCAAACATTGATGATGAATAAACATAGATACCCGCTACTACCATCAAAGCCAATATTAGCTTTACACCCAGTGAAGAATTTCTTTTTGACAACTATTTTTCCTTAACTTTTATAACTTTATTTTTACTGTTCTTTAGAACTGCAAGCTCTACCCATGGAAGGTGAAGCGCTTCTTCTAAAACCTCATTGCAATCTTTCATAGTAGCACCACTTGATTTTAAATCCTCATCGCAAATGCTAAAGATTGCCGTTTTTGCATTATTTTGCAATACCATAGTCTTAAACATCAAAGACTTTAGTCTAAGAAGTGCAAGAGACTTTGTTTGGAGCAGTTTTTTAGTGCAAAGTTTATACTCAGCCCCACTGTCTATTAGTTCTTTAGCCATAGCAAAAATCATGCCATTTGCATCAGGGTTTATGAAGCCATCACTCTCTTGAAGCAAGCCAGCATAAAGTGCTGTAGCCATTTTTTTGTTGATTTTTAAGGGCTCGTTTTTTAGATGCATAAAAAATTCTAAGGAGCTAAAGTCTATCTCAACTTCAAGGTCTGCACTTAGGATTTTTTTTGATTTTATCTTATCAAACCAAGGTAAAAATGAAAATCTTACGTCAAGATTTTCATCCTCACACACAAGACTGACACTTTTGTGGTGCATCAATGCATAAGTATAAAGAGCACTAGAGAGTGCTAAACTTTTTGCATTTGAGACTATCATAACTTTTTTTGCTTCTTTTATTCTTTGAAGAACACTTATCATATTAGACATTTGGGATTGTACACTATTTTTTATTCATCTTATAAACAAAGGCTAGAACTTCAGCTACTGCTGCAAAAAGCTCTTCTGGTATCTGCTTATCTATCTCTACATCTTTGTACAAAGCCCTTGCAAGTGGAGGGTTTTGATATACATGTACACCATTTTCCCTCGCGATTCTTTTGATTTGCTGAGCAATATTATCCATCCCTTTAGCCACTACAATAGGTGCTCTTTTTGATTCTTCATATTTTAATGCAACAGCGTAGTGAGTTGGATTTGTGATGACCACATCAGCGTTTGGAACCTCTGACATCATTCTCTTTCTTGCTGCTTCCATCTGAATCTGGCGGATTTTACCCTTTACCAATGGATCTCCATCCATATTTTTCATCTCATCTTTTATCTCTTGTTTACTCATTTTTAGCCCATCAAAGTACTGTTTTCTTACGATAATAATATCTATAATTGCAAAAACTAAAATGATAAAGAGCATAACAAAAGCTAGTATTATTGCCTTATCTCTTAGCCATATAAGTTGATCACCTAAACCAAAAAGTGCTACAGTTGGAAGTTCTAATATAAAGTAGAAGAAAAATACAAAACCTATCCCTAGAGTAGTAAAAGACTTAAAAGTTATTTTTATGCCCTCTATAAGTTTTTTTAGTGAGAAAAGATTTTTCATTCCCTTGATGGGATCTAACTTACTAAACTTCGGCTCTATGGCTTTTAGAGTAAATAAAAAACCAAACTGAGACAAAGCCGCAACAACTCCAGCTACAGCGACTGAAATTGCAACTGGCATAATAATTAAAAGAAATTCTCTTATTGTAACTATGGCTATATCAATCATTGTAATCTTATCTAAGGGAGTTCCAAGAAGGGAAAAATAATATTTAAAGAGATTTAATAGATGGCTACTCATATAAGGAAAAAGCATCAAAAAAGCCAAAATAGCCACAAAAAGGGTTACAACTCCAGAAGCATCTTGAGATTTTGGAACATTGCCCTCTTTTCTGGCATCCTCTATCTTTTTGGCGGTAGGTTCTTCTGTTTTTTCTGCATCATCTGCCATTTATATCTCCTAGAAGAACATACAGAAATATTTTATATATTTCTCTTTAGTAACATAGCGTTTAGCGTAAAAAAAGGGACTTGTTCCTTTTTTGCTCAAATGATGATAATCTTCTGTTATTTGTGCATCATCTGCCATTTATATCTCCTAGAAGAACATACAGAAATATTTTATATATTTCTAAACTCTCAATCAATCTTCATGGATAAATCTATCCAATTAGCCTGATGGATCAATGCACCGCTACTTATGGCATCAACTCCTGTTTTAGCATAAGACTCTATAGTTTCTAGTGAGATATTTCCGCTAGCTTCAAGTAAGATGTGAGAAAACTTCTCATCTCTAAATGCCACTACTCTAGCTACTTTTTCAGGCATCATATTATCACACATTACAATGTCAGCACCGCTCTCCATGGCCTCTTTTGCCATCTCATAAGTTTCAGCTTCAACTTCTATATTTGCAGTAAAGGGGATTTTTTTTCTTGCTTTTGCGATGTAGTCTTTTAAATTTTTAATAGTTTTTAGGTGAGTATCTTTTATCATAAGCGAGTCATCTAAGCCCATACGGTGATTTACCGCTCCACCGATTCTTGTGGCATACTTCTCAAAAACTCTTAGATGCGGTCTAGTCTTTCTAGTATCAAGCAGTTTTACACCGTAAGGCTTTACTATATCTGCGTATTTTTTTGTAAGTGTGGCTATTGAACTTGCGTGTAAGAGCATATTGAGAAATGTTCTCTCTATGCTTAAAATCGTATGTGAATCTCCGCTTAGCGTGGCTATAACATCTCCACAAACAAAGCTTTGAGAATCATTTTTGTGCCAGATGATCTCAAAGTTTTTTATCTCACTAAGTGCATTTAAGTAGAGCTCTCCAGCTACAACTCCATCACTCTTGGCTATTATCTTAGCTTTAGCATCTACGCTTGGTTCTACCATTGCATACAAGTCTCCGCGACCTATATCTTCTCTTAGCGTGGCTAATACAAATTCTTTTATCATAGTGCTAACATTCTCTCTAGTGCTATTTTCGCCCATTTCTGAGTTTTTTCATCAATTAGAATCTCATTTAGAGGTTCGCCATCATCTATGGATTTTAGTGTTAGGTACAAATCTTCTAAGGTTGTCTCATTCATAGTTGGACACTCTGGTTTTGTAGAAGAGAGAACATAAGTATTTTTCTTTCTTAGGCGATTAACAAGGTTAAACTCCGTTCCAACTGCTACTTTTTGCTCTAATGGTAACTCTTTTATATATCTTATAAGCTGAGAAGTTGATCCCACAAAATCCGCCGCATTACATATAGCTGGATCGCATTCAGGATGAACCACTATTAAGATACCTGGGTATTTTTTACGGTAAAAATTTATATCTTCTACGCTAAAGAGCTGATGGACTGAACAAAAACCGTTATAGCAGATGATATCTACATCATTTGGGTTTGTACCATCTCCTATAACGCATGATTTGAGTCCCATTTGATTTGCTATGTTTTGTCCTAAGCATCTATCTGGAACAAAGAGGATTTTTTTACCCTCAGCCATAGCTGTGGTGATGATTGTTTTAGCATTTGAGCTTGTGCAAACCATACCGCCCATCTCGCCTACTTTTGCTTTTACATCAGCGTTTGAGTTTATGTAAGTGATGGGCATAATATCTTCTTTTTTTATCCCATGGTCTTGTAAAAACTTAACTGAATCATCATAGTACATGGAGTCAATCATTCTAGCCATAGCACAGCAAGCAGCTTTTGGCATCACAACTCTTTTGTGTGGAGAGAGGATTTTTACACTTTGGCCCATAAAACCAACACCACTAAAGACAACAAACTCAGCATCATCATCTCTTGTTTTTATAGCAAGTTCTAGTGAATCCCCTGTAATATCTGCCATCTCAAACACTTCATCTCTTTGGTAAAAATGAGCAACAACAGTCACATTTAATTTCTTTTTTAGTTCAATAATTTTTTGTTTTAATTCTTCATTTGTAAACTTCAACAAACTTCCCCTAATTTTTAATTTCAAGATTATATCGAATTTTATAAACTTATAACTATAACTAAAGTAAAATGTCACAATTAATATTTGAGGTTTTTATGGAATTTTTACTAAATACAAATGTACAGTTTTTTATAGCTGCTTATCTAGTTGGTGGTATACCTTTTGGGCTTCTCTTGGCTAAGCAATTTGCTGGAGTTGATATAAAGAGTAGTGGTAGCAAAAGTATTGGTGCTACAAATGTTTTAAGGGTTGTAAAAGCCAAAGATCCAGTTTTGGCAAAAAAGCTAGGAGCTGCTACTTTAGCATTAGATGCCCTAAAAGGTATAGTAGTTTTAGCTATTGCTTACTTTATGGGACTAAGCGAGGCTACACTTTGGGCTATCGCTTTACTAGCTGTAATTGGGCACTGTTTTAGTCCATATTTGGGGCTTGAAGGTGGAAAAGGAATTGCAACTGGCTTGGGCGTAATGGCGTTTATGCTTCCACTAGAGACTATCATAGCTCTTATAGTTTGGGCGATTGGAGCTAAGACTATTCGTATCTCTTCTATCTCCTCACTTACTGCGGTTGCATCACTTTTAGTTGCTAGTTTTATCATTCATCCTGAAATGGCTCACGCCCCTGTTGTTCTTATAGTCTTTATACTTTTTTATAAACATATTCCAAACATCATCCGTCTCTTTCAAGGTAAAGAAGTAAGAGTAGTATAGTGACTATCCATATAGAAGATCTAAAATTTCAGTGCATTATTGGGATTTTAGATTTTGAGAGAGTCTCACCACAAGATGTGATTGTAAACATTTTAGTAGAGTATAACTATGAAAAGGGCTTTATAAACTATGCACACATAGTAGATGTTGTGAAAAATCTTATGATAAAAAGTGAATTTCTACTCATAGAAGATGCCATCGAAGCTGTAAGTTTAAACTTAACTAAAGAATTTTCTTCCATAAACGACATCTACCTTAAAATCACCAAACCCTCCATTTTAAGGGATGTAAAGGTTAGTGTAAGCAAACATTTTTCTTCCCAATCTTAAATTTAAGTTAAAGAATTATTAAAGATAATTGAAAAACACTTTAAACTTAGCTAAAAATATGATATCATTTCGCCAAATATTCACTTATAGGAAAAAATTGATGCGAATTCTTATTATAGAAGACGAAGTTACACTAAACAAGATGCTAGCTGAGGGACTAAAAGAATACGGTTACCAAAGCGATGTAGTAGAGACTCTTAAAGATGGAGAGTACTATCTTGATATTCGTAATTATGATTTAGTTTTAATGGACTGGATGCTACCAGATGGTAACTCTGTTGATATCATTGGCGATATAAAAACAAACACTCCTAAAACTGTTGTAGTAGTTTTATCTGCAAGAGATGACAATGAGAGCGAGATAGAAGCATTAAGAAGTGGTGCTGATGACTACATCAGAAAACCTTTTGACTTTGATGTTTTGATAGCTCGTATAGAAGCTCGCCTTCGTTTTGGCGGAAGCAATATTATAGAGATTGAAGATCTTATTATAAATCCTGAAGAGGAAAAAATTACTTACAAAGAGATTGATATAGAACTAAAAGGTAAACCTTTTGAAGTTTTAACTCATCTTGCTCGTCACCGTGACCAAATAGTCTCAAAAGAACAACTACTAGATGCAATCTGGGAAGAGCCAGAACTTGTTACTCCAAATGTTATTGAAGTTGCAATTAACCAAATTAGACAAAAAATGGATAAACCTCTAGGTATAACAACTATAGAGACTGTTCGTCGTCGTGGGTATCGTTTTTGTTTTCCAAAAGAGATACACTAACTTTACAACATCACTCAGCCACGGACTAGTTCGGGGATGAGTTATCTTAAATCCTCAATAGCGCCTCGAATAAGTTCGAGGTTCCAAAAACATAAAACTTACATTTAGATATAATTTCATACATTTAATACTAGGCTTATCTATGTTTTCAAAAAGAAGTATAAGAATAAACTTTCTCTTTCAACTCATCTTTGCATCAATGTCTCTTATTTTTATATTTTCATCTTTCTTATATCTATATATAGAGAATTCCATCTATGATGAAAAGCGTGAAGAACTACAACAATATGCTATAAATATTGCAAACAATCAATCTCTTTTTCATGTAGATTCTGAAACCCCTGATGCGCTACTTGGCATAGAAGTAGAAGTCATACAAATAAAAAGAATAAACCAAGATATAGATCTCTATGAGAGCACAAAAGATAATCAAACATATTTAACTCTAATCTATCCCTTTAATTTTGATGAACTAAGTTATTTAAAAATCACAAAAAAAATAACTTCTACAAAAATACTACTTAGTAAAATTTTGCGTTATATTTTTATCATAAATATTGTAGGTTTTATCCTTGTAATAATCTACGCTATAGCACTCTCTAAGATGCTTATTTCGCCTATTAAAACTATAAGCACAAGACTCTCAAATATGAACGAACATCTAATGCGCCCCATAAAAGTAGAAGAATTACCTCAAGAGTTTGAGCAACTCGGAAGCACTTTAAATCATCTTATATCTAGGATACAAAACTTTGTAAAGTATCAAAAAGAGCTCTTTATTGGAACTGCTCATGAGCTAAAGACTCCACTAGCCGTTATCAAGCTTAAAAATCAGGTCACACTAATAAAAAAAAGAACTTCTGAAGAATATATAGATGCTCTAAAGGTAACAAACAAAACCATAGATGAGATGAATGTTATTGTTTCTAATATTTTAAATATCGGGCGCCAAGAAGGTGCTCAGCTTGAAAAACCTGTAGAAGTAGATGTAATAGCACTACTACGAGAAAAAGCAAATGACTTTCTACTACTTGCTAAAAGTGAAGGTAAAAATCTTCATATGCATTTTGAGCCAAATGGCTTTATGGCAACTCTACAAGTATCACTTATAAATCAAATAGTTCAAAATTTTCTACAAAATGCATTAAAGTTTACTCCTAAAGATAAAATAGTTACTCTTAGAAGTTCTCAAAGTGAATATGGCCTACTCATAGAAGTAATCGACGAAGGTTGTGGAATAGATGAGAGTGTTGATTTATTTGCCCCTTTTAAGAGACAAGGAAATAAATCTGGCGTAGGGCTTGGTCTATTTTTGGCAAAAAGTGCAGCTGATGCACTAGGTGCTAAGATAAGTGTTAAAAATAGAACTGATGGAATAGATGGAACTATCTCTTCATTAGAGATAAACTCAAAGTTGTCATGTTTACTTCCTAAAAGCTAGAGTGTTTAAAAGAAGATAAAGCTTTAATCTGATATAAATCGGACACTAATATATAGATAATTATTTATATAAAAGATTACTATAAAATATAAGGTTTTTTAATGGCCCTACTAATAAATGATGAGTGTATTGCGTGTGATGCGTGCCGTGAAGAGTGTCCAACAATGGCTATAGAAGAGGGTGATCCTATCTATTATATAGATCCAGACAGATGTATCGAGTGTGTTGGCATATATGATGAACCTGCTTGTATTTCTGTGTGTCCTGTAGATTGTATAGTCTTAGATAAAGACAATGTTGAATCAATAGCTGAGCTACAATTTAAGTACAAAAATCTACAAGACGAAGAGTAAATCTTCTCTATGTCAAAGCGTGTAGCGGTCATAGACATAGGTTCTAACTCAGTTAGGTTGGTTGTTTATGAACGAACCTCTCGTTTTGCCTTCCATCTACTTAATGAGTCTAAAAGTAAAGTTAGACTCTCTCAAAATGCTTATCAAAATGATGGCAATCTTTCTCTTGAAGCTATGGATAGAACCTTAGATACGCTAAAAAATTTTCTAAGCATCATAGCCTCATACAAAGCAAGAAAAACTCTCTGCATAGCCACTTCAGCACTTAGAGATGCTCCAAATAAACAAGAGTTTGTACAAAGAGCAAAAAAAGAGTTAAAACTAAACATAAAAATCATTGATGGTCAAAAAGAGGCATACTTTGGAGCTATTGCCTGTGCTAATCTTCTACCAACTCAAAAAAATTCTTTAGTTATCGATATCGGCGGTGGCTCAACTGAGTTTGCATTAGTAGATGATAAAAATATATCAAATACTATCTCGTTAAACCTTGGAACTGTAAGAATAAAAGAGCTTTTTTTTGATGATAGTAAAAAAGATGAGGCTATTAAGTACATAGATGAAAAACTAAGTGCCCTAGACTCGTTAAATGCTTCTACTCTAGTTGGTATTGGTGGTACTTTTAGAGCTATCTCAAGTGCAATTTTATCAAGAAAAAAACATCCACTAAACAAACTTCACGCTTTTAGTTATAGTGCTGCTGAACTTAGTGAGTATATTTCACTAGTTTTAGATGCCGATGAAGATGGACTTAAAAAGTTAGGTATCAAACCAGATAGATTTGATGTTATAAAACCAGGTGCTTTGATACTTCAAAGAGTTTTAAAAAAACTCTCCATAACAGATATCACAACTAGTGGAGTTGGAGTTAGAGAAGGTGCATTTCTTGCAGACTTACTCAGAAACTCTAAAGATCGGTTTCCAGAGCACTACAGCATCTCAACTAGATACATCTTAGACTCTCACATTAGTGAAAAACCTATAGCCAACCATCTAAACTTTCTTGTAAAGAAAATCTTTGATTACACACACAAACACCTTGATATTGATGAGAGCTATAGAAGAGATTTAAGTATAGCTGCAAAGCTTTATCCTTGCGGAAATTCTATTCATTTTTATTCTAAAAACAAGCATAGTTATTACATACTTCAAAGTGCCTTGGAATATGGGTTTACTCATAAACAGATAACTCTAATATCTACACTTTGCAAATACGCTAAAAAGAAACTTCCATCATCTTCACATACACAAAAGTACAAAGAACTTCTACCAGAGAGGAGAATTCTAAATGCTCTTAGCTTTATGCTCTCTCTAAGCGTCTCACTTGTAGCCCATAGACCTAGAGATATAAAGTACGATTTTATTTTTGAAGATGGAGTTTTAAATATAAGTTCAAATGACACCCTGCATTTATGTAGAGAATCTCTTAGTAAGCTAGACACTATAGAAGATCTAAAAGTTATTTTGTAGAGACCTTATGCTCTAATATATCTCTGCACTTCTTCTAAGAAGTGCAGATGATTGCAATTTCTCTAAAATCTCTGTCCCATACTAAACTCAAATGATGTAGTTTTATCACCATCTTCTTGGGCAAGTGGCTTTGAGAACATAAGCTGGATAGGTCCTACTGGAGAAAACCACTCAAGTCCTAGTCCATAACCACCACGAGAATATTCAGTCAAAGAGTTATCACCTATAAATCCCCAGTCTACATAAGTAACAAGTCTCATCTTAGCTTTTGGAACTAGAGGGAAACTCACTTCAACGTTGTTAGAAAAGGTCTGCTTAGCACCTATTCTAGCTATGCTTCCATCAGTTCTTGTCTCAGTAGGAGAGATTGAGTAGGACTCATATCCCCTAACGCTTCCCATACCACCCATATAAAATTTATCAGCAATTGGTAAATATCCAGTATCTGCTGCATAGTAAAATCTTGCCTTATATCTAAAGATAGCATCAAATCCAATGTACTCTTCCAAACCAGTAAATTTTGAAAAGTTTGTTCTGCTCTTAAAGAAATCTGCATCGCCACTAAGCCCTGATTTCTCAAAACCTTGGCTTATAGTATAACCCTCTCTTGGGAGATAGTAATCATCTGTGTTGTCAAACTTTACATTTATAAGAACTGAACTCTTTGAATAACTCTCAAAATATCGTGGATCGAGCAGTGTAGTTGCAATATTTATGTCACTATAGCTATTATCAGAGAATCCATAACCTAAATATCCACTCACATATCTAGTAAATCTATGCCCTACTCCAAGGCTTATACCTTGAGAGTCAACACTATAGTCATTGTACTCATAAAATGATTTAAAGACTGAAAAATCACCACTAAAGTCACTGTCATTTAATCTTGGATTAGAGATATTAAAAGAGTAATTTTGACTTCTCTCAGACTTCTCAGCTTGAACTCCCATATCTATACCAGAGCCCCAAATATTTCTATCGTTTACTGCAACAGTAACTAAGAGTCCTCCATAACTTCCATATCCACCACCGAGTTGGATATTTCCAGTTGGAGCTTCTTTTACCTTAACAACTAGATCCATTGTAGAGTTATCTACTCTCTTTTCTTCTATGGTATTTCCATCAAAAAAGCCCATTCTTCCGAGTGAATTTCTTGAGTCTTTTAAGTCAGTCAAAGAGTACATGTCACCAGGCCCTAGATATAACTCTCTTCTTATGATTCTATCTAGTGTTCTGTTGTTTCCTGAGATAACAACATTTCTGATTTTTACTTTATCACCAGGTGTGATTTTAAAAACAACTTCAACCGTATGGTCATCTTTGTTCTTTTTTAAATCAGGAACTACTTGTACAAAAGCGTAGCTCAAATCTGCAATAATGGTTTTTATCTTCTCTGCATCATCACGAAAAGTTTTGATATTAAAAGCTTTACCTTTTTCTAGACTTATAATCTCTCTTATCTTCTCTTCATCTATAACATGTTTGATTTGATTTATAGAGATAGCACTAATATTATATACTTCGCCCTCTTCTATCTGGTAACTCATATCAGCCGTGTAGTGGTCAAAGTTTACTCTAGTAAATGGTTCATCAACCTTAGCATCCAAATATCCATACTGCATATATAAGTCACGAATTCTAAGTGGATCATAAGAGAGGTCCAAGAGCTTCATCTCTCCATCATTTCGTCCCCAAAACCAGCCCATAAATTGCTTCTCTTTATTTGCTATAACATCATTAAAGAGATCGCTGTCAAGTCCTAGAACTCCACTATAGTCTATTTGTTGGATAACTATTTTTTCACCCTCATTTACTATGAAAGTCACTTTTATACTTCCATTATCAAGCATCTCTTCTTCTATCTCAACAACACTGTCTATCTTTCCACTTTGTGCTATTGCTTCTTGGATCCTTCTTTTTGCTCCTTGAAGCTTTTTTTTGTCATAGAGTGACCCTTTTTTTATTTGAACAACTGTATCTAAGATATCTTTGTCACTCTCTTTCCAACCCTTTAGCTCGATTTTAGAGATGATGGCTTTTTCTTTAAAATGAAATATCAGCTTTCCATCTTCAAATTCAGCCCAAACATCATCAAAATAACCTTGTTTAAAATATTTTTTTATAGACTCATCAACAGCATCTATCTCGACATCATCTCCAACATCAAACTCCAGCATTCTAAGAGCAACAGCTTTTGAAATGTGAACCATTCCAACATATTCGATAGACTTTATTGTCATAGCAGATAAATTAATTGTAAGCAGGGTTAGCAAAGTCGCTAAAAATATTCTCATTGAAGTTCCATAGGTGTAAAATAAGTGTTGATTTTACCTTTTATATGGTTAATCTTTAGTTACACGAGCATATAAATTTTGTCATTTGTTCACTTTATTATAAACCAAGGATTTAAAAGGTCTTCTTTATTGTATAACATAGGTTTTCTTGTCTCAAAATTATAACTCATCTTTCCAGCTTCTCTTACAATTGCATCTCCAGCAGCTGTATCCCACTCCATTGTTGGTGACAATCTCGGATACATATCTGCACTCCCATCAGCAACCATACATAGTTTTAAAGAGCTTCCTTTTAGAATTTGTTCTACTTCATTTACCTCAAGAGAGTCTATGAATTTTTGAGTATTTGATGAGAGATGCAACTTTGAAGCCACAACAAAAAGCTTCTCTTTTTTATTTTCATTTACGTACAGAGGCAATCTTTTTCCATTTAAATAAGCTCCTTCATCTCTCTTAGCTTCATACATCAAACCTAGTGCTGGAGCATAAACAACTCCTAAAACTGGAGTATCTTTATGTATCAAGGCGATGTTTACAGTAAACTCTCCATTTTTCTTTATAAACTGTTTTGTTCCATCTATAGGGTCAATACACCAATAATAATCCCACTTTTTTCTAATTTTATACTCTACCATGCTATTTTCTTCAGAAAGGATAGGGATATCTGGATATAAACTAAAAAGTGAGTTACAAATAATTTCATTGGCTTTGATATCAGCTTCAGTAAGTGGTGAATTATCCTCTTTGTACTCAACCTCAAAACCTCTCTCATAAATTTTCATAATCTCATCACCTGCAACTTTTGCTATGGTCTTTATATCTTTTAAACTTACTCTATCAAACATCTATTTATCCTCTATTATAATTGTCTTTAATTATGCCAAAACTTATTTAAAGAGAGGTTTTTTACTTAAAAATTAGGCTAAAAGTAAAAAACTCATGTATAATTTCACAAAAAAAGAATATAAATATGAATATAGCAATAGTAGGACTCGGTCTTATGGGTGGTTCTCTAGCTCTGAGCCTAAAAAAATTAGATTTTGTAAAGAAAATAGTTGGTAGTGATCACAACAAAGAGCATCAAAGGTTAGCACTTGAGCTTGGACTTGTTAGTGAGATAGTAGAATTTGAAGAAGTTTATAACTTCGATGTAATCTTTTTAGCCATCCCCGTTGATGGTGTCATTAAAGCACTAGAGAAATTGCAAAATGTGTCATCAGACACTACCATCATAGACCTTGGAAGTACAAAGTCAAAGATAGTAGCTTCAACCCCAGCATCCATCAGAAAAAACTTTGTAGCTGCTCATCCAATGACGGGAACGGAAAACTACGGTCCAACTGCAGCTGTAGAAGGACTCTATGATGGAGAGGTTTTAGTTTTATGTGACTTAGAAGATAGTGGTGAAATTCAACAAAAAGTAAGTAAAAAAATCTTTAAAGCACTTGGTATGAAAAAATACTTTATGAGAGCAAATGAGCATGACCGTCATGCTGCTTTTATATCTCATATGCCTCATGCAATCTCCTACTCTATAGCAAATACGGTTATGAAACAAGAGAACAAAAACAACATTCTAGCACTTGCAGCTGGTGGTTTTCGCTCCATGAGTCGTCTAGCAAAAAGCTCACCAAATATGTGGGAAGACATCTTTAGACAAAACAAAACCAATCTCCTTGAAGCTATAGAACTCTTTGAAGATGAACTTAAAATGTTAAAACACTCCATCGAAAAAGAAGAGTGGAACCAAGTAAACAAAACTATGCAAGATGGCTACAAACTTCACGATATTTTAAAGTAACTTATACCTCTTAACTATCTCTCTTAAGAGCTTTTTATCTATCTCTATTTTTTCATCAGAGTAGAGATTTTGCTCTATTATTTCTATGATATTTTTAACTTCTACATCATCTTTGTATGGAAGTAGTTTAACTAAAAGTACTCTCTCATCTTTTATAGATATATTTTTTTGCTTTTTAAAGCCATCCCATGGCTTTATTATTCCGATGATAAGCCCTAAAAAAAGTCCTGTTGCAAAAATAAGTAGCGTCCATAGATTTGACACTTCCTGATGGCTCTCTAGCTCAATTGGCTCATCTAGCTCTTTTTTTATAACTAACTCTTCTTTTGGCTTTGAGTTTTTAACTTTTACCTCAATTTTTGGAGTTTTTATAGTCTTTGTCTCTTTTGTTTTAGGATCAAAATATTTCAAAGTAAATGGCTCAATTGTAAAGTCATTTTGAGCTACAAACGCCATTTTTTGTGTGAGCTTATTTGCATCTATTGAGATCTTCTCTTCAAAAACATTTACTCCATCTATGTATGGCTTAAAACTTTTAATATCTTCTAAGTTTCCATCTCCAAAAACTTCTACAGTAAGATGTAGTGCCTCATTTGCGTTTATCTCATTTTTATCTACAGTAGCCACAATACTGAAACTTCCAACAAGCCCAACATCTTTAGGAAGTGGCTTAACTTCTATGTTTAACTCATTTGAGTAGTATGCCCGCCACTTGATTTTTGGCACCCACGAACCCCAGCTATCTCTTGTGTGGCTCCTTGAGGCTACGCTCATTTTCGCCTTTGATATATTTAGCTCTCCTGCTCTTTGAGCTGCCATTTTGTAGATGATTTTTGTGACTACATAACCGCCCTCTTGTGTCTTTTGCGGTTGTGCTTCGTCTTTTATCCAAAAACCTTTTAAAACTGGGGCTTCAAACTTGCTATCAACTGCCTCAGCTCCTAATTTTTGTTTAAACAAAAGAGTAACTTCAAATGGCTCTCCAACATAAACTTCTTTTGTACTACTCTCTAAGGATAAGATAAAGTCAGAATCAGCATTTACCACGCCTTGTGTCACTTTTATCTCAACAGCATTGCTTCTTTGCACCACTCCATCAACTTCTATCTCCATAGGCTCTATCACACAATCTTTTTGCGGTATAAACTTATAGCTGTAAGTATTGTTTCTTGAGACTTTTGTGTTTACCATCTCTATGGAACTTTGCGAACTAGTCGAGATTACATTTACACCACAAAGCGTCTGTATAACTGGTCTTTTTGCATCTGTAGAGCTTAGATGCAAAGAGTATGTAACCATCTCTCCAAGCTCCACACTCGTAGCATCTACACTAGCTCTAACACTGGCATTTAGTGCAACTTTTAAAAGAAGTAAAACTAAAACTATCTTACCAAGGTTTCTCATCACTCATATCCTTTGTAGGTTTTTCATCACTAAGTTTATAGATAAAACTACTGTTTTGTGTGTTTAGTTCATCTAGCCACTTTCTCTGCTCTGCATCACTCATCTGTGCTTCTTCAAGCTCTTTTGTACTTGCACTTGAGTCACCCTTTTTTTCATCTTTTTCAAGCTCATCTAGCTGCTCTTTTTTATCTTCTTTTGCATCTATATTTTGCTCATCTTTGTTATTATCTTCTTCTTTTGCTTTTGTCTCATCACTCTTTTTTTCTTTATCTGATTCGCTACTTTTAGAGCTTGATTCGTCTTGAGAGTTTTTATCATCTGAGTCTTCATCGCCAGACTCACTAGAATCTTCTTTGTCTTTTTTATCTTGCTTGTTTTGTTTATCTTCTTTTTGTTCATCTTGCTCTTTTAGCAATTTTTTGACTCTCTCTAAGTTTTCTCTAGTCTCTTTGTCATCTTCTATCTCTAAAGAGCTCTCATAAGCATCTACAGCTTTTTGCAGCTCCCCAGACTTTGCATAAGCATTGCCAAGATTTGAGAGATTTTTAGCTCTCATCTCTTTTGTGTCAAACAAAGCTCTCTCATAAGCTTCTATGGCTTTTTTATAATCTTTTTGCTTATAAAAAGCATTTGCTGCGTTAAAATAACCCTCGCCAACTTGAGACTTGTTTGCGTAGTTTTCATAAAGCTCTGAGGCTCTTTTATACTCCCCTTTTTCGTAAGCCTCTTTTGCGTCTTTTAGTTCTACAAAGTCAAGCATTGAAGCTTTTGTCTCACTGCTAAAGACTATAAGCATAGAAAAAAGTAGCATAGATGCAAGTTCAGGCTTTACCCGTTTTGATAATGAACTTGTAGCAAAAAGAAGTAAAAAAAGTGCTACACCCAGTGGATAGTAAAAGAGCGGTTCATACCTGTTTATCTCCTCACTCTTTAGCTCTTTTGCCTTTGAGATGGACTTTATCTCTTTGAGCATCGCTTTAATGTCTGTATTTGCAAGCGATGACTCTATATAGACTCCACCGCTTTGAGTCGCAAGGCTTGCTATCTCTTTATTTAGTTTTGAGATAATGATTTTGCCCTTGTGCTCTATAAAACTACCGTCTTCTTTTTTAACAGGTGCACCCTCTTTAGTTGCAATAGCAAGTACAAAAACGACTATCTTGTTCTTTTTTGCAAACTCTATCTCTTTGCTAAAGTCACTATTATCTCCACCATCACTAAGGATTAAAAGGTATTTTTCATCTCTACTTTCATGAGACTTTGCAAATGTTTCTAAGATAGATAAAAAGTTTGTACCCTTTTGTGTTATGGAGTTAGTATCTAGATGCTTTAGCAAAAAACCAACTGCTTTGCTATCAAAACTAAGAGGCGACACAAGATAGGAACTCTTAGCAAAGGCCATAACTCCAACTCTCTCCTCACTCATCTCATCTATAAACATCAGAGCTTTTTGTTTTGCTAACTCTAAGCGGTTAGGATATAAATCTTGTGCTAGCATTGAGTCACTTATATCAATAGCAATCATTACATCCGCACTCTTTGCCTTTACTAAGACTTTACCCTCATCTATAACTGGCTCTGCCAATGCTAAAATTATCAAAAAACAGACAAGAAAAAAGAGAGCATTTCTTAGTCTTTGCGACATTGTATTTGCACTTACGCTAAGTCTCTCTATCACCTCAGCAGAAAAAAAAGTAGCTTCAAAATCTTTTTGAGTAAGAAGTAGCCCAAAGAGTATAAAGAGTGGGGGGAGCATATAGTACAAAAATTCAGGATGCAAAAAAATCATAAACTACCCCTTTTATTTTTCAAATAAACATAAAACATTAGACAGATAAGTGCTATAAAGAGTGGATAAAAATAGTAATACTTTGTATATGAAAATGTCTGAGCTTTAATCTCTGAAGTCTCTAGTTCATCTATCTTTTTATATATACTCTCTAACTCCCTAGCGCTTGAAGCACCAAAGGCTTTTCCTCCAGTCTCCTCAGCTATCTGCATCAAAACTTCGCCATTATATTCATGTGGCATCCCGATGCCAATAGGATAGACTTTTATACCCTCTTTTTTTGCTAGATCTAGTGCTACATCAAGAGGGATTTTATCTATTTGCGGTGTGCTATATCCATCAGTTAGAAGTATGGCAACCTTACTTTTACTCTCACTCATTTTTAAGAGGTTGACTCCTTGAGCTAGTGAAGTATAGAGAGCTGTATATGGTCCAGCCATACCTATGCCAAGCTGAGAGACTATCTTGTTTAAGATATTTTCATCATAGGTAAGTGGAG
>CAYWVG010000015.1:0-22566 GCA_964461645.1 uncultured Sulfurimonas sp.
ACTCATCATCCATATACATCATATCTACTAAATCTTGGCGACCAAGAGCATTTAGAAGTCTATATGACACTACTTGAACTACAGGTGTTTCGCTCCACATAGTGTCATTTAGACAGTTTAAATGTGCCTCGTCTAAAAGATTTGCATCTTCTATCTGTGGTGCACATTTGCTACAAACATAGATAGCTGTGTTTGCAGTTGCATCTGATGGCACAACTTCTAAAACGCTTAAACCCTCGCTACTTCCGCACAACTCACAAACACCGCCACTTCTAGCTTGTAACTCTTTTTCTAAATTCATATTCTTGCCTTTTTAAATTAATATTGCAATTATAGCCAAATAGCGCTCTTAGCCTTTAATAACCTGATTTCTTCCAGCTTTTTTAGCCTTATAGAGTGCATCATCAGCTCTTTTCATAACAGCAAAAGGATCCTTGTCTTTTTGTGTGTTTTGAGTAACTCCAGCTGATATGTTTATAAATATCTTTTTAGTGCTATTTTTATTTCTCACACTAAAAGGAGTAATTGAGATCTCTTTTCTTAAAGCATCTACATGGGCAAAAGATTCGCTTGTATCTTTAGATGGAAACAGTATCACAAACTCCTCTCCTCCATATCTATAAGCTTTTCCTCCACCACTGACCTCTTTAAACTTAGATGCCACCATCTTTAAAACTTCATCACCAGTATCGTGCCCATAAGTGTCATTGAACTTTTTGAAAAAATCTATATCACACATAGCCAAAGAGTACTTTCTTCCTAACTTTGCCATATCCTCGACCAATGCTCTTCGCCCTGGCAAAGATGTTAGCTCATCATAAAAAGCAAGCCTATAAGATTCACGGATCAAAAGTACAAAAATTATTGTGGCAAATGATAAAAAAGCCACTTCAGTTGCATGCGGAGTCTTTAAAAAATAAAAACCCCCATAAAAAGTTAAAAGAAGAATAAAAAATGAAGTTGCATAGATAAGATATCTGCCAAACAGAACTAAAGCCAACATCACAAACAAAACAAAAATACCAATAGCAACGCTAAGGTCTTTTAGTGGGTAAAAATTTGCAGTAAAGAGTTTTACATTAAAATAAGCCTCTATACTTTCTTGTGGATAATAAATCAGAAAAAGCACTAAAGCTATCTCTGATGCTACAAAAACTATCTTTAATATACCCCAAAGAGAGAAAAGTCCTCTCTCTTTAAAAATCAAAAATATCATCAGATGAAGAGGATATAGCATTGATGCATAGAAAAACAGAAGTGTCGCTTTTTTGGCACTAAAGTACTCAAACCCTAGATAGATCAAGATAAGAGGAACTATTACAAAGATAAATCTGTTGCGATTGAAGTGCCATGAAACCCATATTACTAAAAGGCTAAGTCCGTAAAAAAGATATACAGCTATATCAAAAAGTATCTCGGGCATCTTGTGCGCATTGTAGAGAACAATGGCAAAAAGAGAGGCTATAAATAGCGGTATTAGTAAGTTTAGGAGTATAGCTTTGACTTGGTTCACGGCTACTCTTTGTTAAACTCTACTATATCTTCTTTACTTTGAACTTTGTTATGTTTTGTGTTATCAAAGGCTTTTTGAGCCTCTTGCTCATCATACTTCATACACTCTTTAGGCATGATGCTATTTGGTTCTTTTGCCATTTGCTCACACATACTTGCATTAAATGTCATGTTAGAACATCCGCTAAAAATAAGTGCTATCAAAATTAAATATTTGTTCATTTTTACTTCTTTTTTACTATAAGATTTAGATATTTCATAGGTGTTACTCTCATCATCTCTTGTGCTAACCATCGGATTTGAAAAAAAGCAGCGCCACTATCTCTAAGGGTGAAGTAGTTTTTTAGACTTCTAAGGTTAAAAGTTACTACCATATCTACTTTTACATTGTCAGTGACGATGTGTTTAAAAGCATCTCCAACATTTCTCTTTTTTTTACCGCTTTGTAGTGCTTTAAACATCGCCTCTGCATCACCTTTGAACTCTTCTAAAAATTCTAAAGAGCTTTTTGCTACAGCTATCTCATTAAAGTCTGGCACATTTTTTTGCTGATATGATAGTTTATCAAACATTGCTGAGATTTCAAGTCTATTATAATCTTCATCACAAGTTACAAACATATCAAAGGCTAAAATTTTTGTTATAAAAAACTCTCTATCACCACTAGATGCCACAAAAGCGTTGATGATGGAGCTCATAGTATAACGAGTACTTCTTACACTTATAGCTTGGATGCGGTGACGAGCGTGCTCTTGCAAAACTCCTCTTGAAGTTCCACGAACCAAAAAGCTAAGATTTGCATGCTCTAAAATGCTATGATGAAAATATGTCCACGCCAAATCATCAAGAAGATTTGAATCTTCTATCTCATTTATCTCTTTGCAAATAAGAGCATCAGGCATAGCATCTTCGATGAACTTTATGGCCTCATTTTCGCTATTAGCAAAAGAGTCATAACAAGTCCTAGCGGCCGTTTCAGCCACTCCGATGCCAGTCTCTTGAAGTAGAGTAACTTTTGGTTTTGAGTATTTGATGCCGTACATATTTTCCATAAACTACACCCTTTTTAAATTAGTGTTATTTTACAATAATTAACTTCTAAATAGTTTATGAAGATGCTAACTCTCAATAAAACAACTATTATCAATAAGCGTGTTTTTAATAAAGCTTTACTTTAGAGTTAGCAAGATTGAGGTTAAAACTACTTCTGAACCCCATCAAGAACAGGTACAAAGTCACAAACTTCATGCTCTTTAGCTTGAATGGATGTGCCATTTTTTCTATAACTAGTTATAACTTGTTTGTTAGCTACTTCCATTGGAGCGACTAAAATTCCGCCATCAGCCAACTGATCGAATAGTTTTTGTGGGATTTTTTTTGTTGATGCCGAAAATAAAATTCTATCATATGGAGCATATTGTGTCCAGCCATTTTGACCATCATCTAGTCTTGTGTGGATGTTTCCAATTTTGAGTTCTCTAAAGCGTGCCTTAGCTTCAATCATCAAAGATTCTATACGTTCTATAGTAAAAACACCACGAAAAAGATGCGATAAAACTGCAGCTTGATAACCACTTCCACAACCTATCTCTAAGACTCTATCTGCACCTTTTGGCTCTAAATATTGTGTCATTTTTGCAACTGTGAGCGGCGAGCTTATCCATTGAGCTGAGCCCATCGGAAGTGCATCAAGTTTGTAAGCATTGTGCTTAAATCCCATTGGAACAAACTTCTCTCTATTGGTATTTGCTATTGCTTCTTTTACTCTCGCATCTAGTGCGAACTTTTGATGACACTCATCTGCTAATCTTGCCGTTTTTGTTGCTGTTATTCTGTCCAACTATTTTATCCCTACATCCATATAAATTCTTATAACACTTTGGCTTAGCTATCACTTGCCATCAAGAGTTTTTTTATCGTACCAGTTTTTTTGACTCTGTTTTCATAAATAACATGAACGATATGCACTATAACCATCAAAACAAAGATTGGTTGAGTGCTGTTTCTAAGTTCATGAACCCAGGTTAAAGCTAAATTGTCTAGTGCTAAGAGTATATACATTTCACAAACAAGTGTGATTAAAAGTGCTGTACACATAGCTATATAGCCTATGGCTACTACTACTTGTGATACTGATTTTGCTCTTATGAGATGCATAAGTGGAACAGCGTTCATACCAGTCAAAGCCATATAAACCCTAGTTATAACTCCACCTAAAAGCATCCCTATAAAAATAGTATGAAGGTTTAACATAGCCATTGACCAAGTGTTGAGTGTTTGATTATAACCTGCATAATAAGTTATAAAGATACCAAAAATACTAACAGCTGTTAGTAGATGCCAAAGTCTATATAGTTTTGTAAAATTTACTTGCATATATATTTTCCTAAATTAAAAATCATCATCAAAGCTTAAAGAGCCTTTTGAATAGTTAGTTACAGTTCCCTCAAAAAAGTTAGTTTTTTGGTCGTTAAACTTTGCAAAGTCATCTACCCATTTTATAGGATTACTAACATTGTAAAGCTTGTCAAAACCTACAGATGCAAGTCTATCATCTGCTAAGAACTGAATATACTGCTCAACTATGTCGTTTGTTAGCCCTAAAATTTGACCTTGAGTTATGTACTTGCCCCAGTCGCTCTCTAGTTTTACCGCTTCTCTAAACATCGCTATAACTTCTTCTTTTAACTGAGGAGTAAAAAGGTCTGCTCTCTCTTTTCTAAGAGTGTTTATAAGGTTTTTAAAAAGAGCTAAGTGAGTCACTTCATCTCTTTGGATAAATCTTATCATCTGTGCAGATCCTAGCATCTTGCCTGAGCGTGCTAGTGTGTAGATATATGTAAAACCACTATAGAAGTAGATGCCTTCTAGAATTTGGTTAGCAAAACACGCTTTTACAAAGTTGTGTTCAGTTGGGTTTGCAGCAAGCTCTAAATAAACTTTCGCAATTGCATCATTTTTACCCTTTAGCATCATATCACGACGCCATAGTTCATAAATCTCAGCCGAATTTGTTGAGATGCTATCAACCATAACTGCATAAGATTGAGAGTGAAGAGCTTCCTCAAAAGATTGACGAACTAAAATAAGGTTTATCTCTGGAGAGGTGACATAAGGATTTACATTATCTATAAGGTTGTTAGTTTGAAGTGAGTCCATAAATATAAGCTGTGCAAGAGCCTTATCATAAGCTACTTTTTCATGCTCTGTTAGATTTTTATAGTCATTTACATCACGAGTCATATCTACTTCTTTTGGAAACCAAGTGTTGTTTAGCATCACTTCCCAAAGATTATAGGCCCACTGATATTTAATGTTATTTAGCTCAAAAATACCCGTTGGGTCTCCGCCAAATACTTTTCTATCGTTTACATTTTCTTTTGAATCTGGATTATATATGTTTTTTCTTTTCATGTGATCCTACTTATATTGAATAAAGTTTATGATTATACCATCTCAAGATTTTGTTTTCATAAATCTAAAAATCAGAAACTAAATCTTTGCTTGAGCCAAAAAACTGTAGTTTTTTTTGTGAGTCATTTTAATATGTAAGTTCATATAATGGTAATCCTAGCGCAACAAAAAGACTTGTTCCTTTTGTGTGACAAAATAAATGATATAAAGGAGATGCGTATGAAGTTTTTTTTATCTTTCATACTGCTAATTACTACTATGAATGCAATGAATTTAGAACCGTATCAAAAGAGAGTTGAACAACTTAGTGATGAAGAAAAAAGAGTGCTTATCAACAAAGGTACAGAGAGACCATTTAGTGGCAAATACACAAATGAAAAATCAAATGGCATCTACACTTGTAAGATTTGTGATACACCACTTTACAAGTCAAATGATAAGTTTGACTCAAACTGTGGCTGGCCTAGTTTTGATGATGCAATTGAAGGTGCAGTAAAAAGAGTACCAGATGCTGATGGAAGACGAGTTGAGATAGTTTGTGCGACTTGTGGTGGGCATCTCGGTCATGTTTTTCTTGGCGAGGGATTTACTCCTAAAAATACTAGACACTGTGTAAATTCTATCTCTATAAAACTAGATGAGACTAAAGAGAAAAAAGATGAAAATCTCTCTTATGCTTACTTTGCAGGCGGCTGTTTTTGGGGAGTTGAGTACTACTTAGAAAAACTCGATGGCGTAAAAGAAGTTCACTCTGGTTTTATGGGCGGACATGTTAAAAATCCAGGTTATAGAGAAGTTGTAGGTGGCAGGACTGGTCACTTAGAAGCTGTTGAAGTTATCTATGATAAAAACAAAGTCTCTTACGAGATGCTAGCTAAGACTTTTTTTGAGATACATGACCCAACACAAACAAATGGACAAGGCCCAGATATTGGTTCACAATATCTCTCTGCAGTCTTTATAAGCAATGAAAATGAAAAGAAAATTATAGAAAAACTAATAGCAGAGCTTGAAGCAAATGGTTACAAGGTCGCTACAAAGATTTTAGATAGCAGTGAATTTTACAAGGCAGATGAGTCTCATCAAAACTACTATAAGAAAAAAGGCTCACTTCCATATTGTCATAGCTATAAAAAAAGATTTTAATGAAGTAGTTTTTGTGAAAATTTAAGAGAGGATTTATATAGAATTTGTAGATTATCTTACGCACTTTTATAGAAGTGCGTAAGCTCAGTTATAGCTCTTGTTGAACTATTTACTGCCTCTTGAGTGTCTTTTTCTTTCGCTTTCAGTTAGATACTTTTTACGAATACGAATATTTAGAGGAGTTATCTCTAAAAGCTCATCATCTTCTATCCATTCTAATGCACGCTCTAGTGACATACCTCTAGGTGGTATAAGCTTAATAGCCTCATCTGCGCCAGAAGAACGAACGTTTGACTGTGCTTTTCCTTTAATAGGATTTACTGCTAAGTCATTTGAGCGAGAGTGTTCACCAATAATCATTCCCTCATAAACTTTAGTTTGTGGCCCTATAAAAAGAACTCCACGATCTTGAATACCAAAGAGTGAAAAAGATAGTGTTTCTCCATTTTCCATAGAGACTAGAGCGCCATAACTTCTTGAATCAACTCCTCCAGAATACGGACGGAACTCTAAGAAAGAGTGGTTCATTACACCCTCACCTTTTGTATCTGTTAAAAACTGACCACGAAAACCTATAAGTGCACGAGCTGGTATCTCAAACTCTATACGCTGAAAGCCTTGTCCCATTGGTAACATTGACTTCATCTCAGCTTTTCTCTTACCAAGTCTCTCTATAACTGAACCGCTTAACTCTTCAGGTACGTCGATAACTAGATGCTCAAATGGTTCACATTTTACGCCTTCTATATCTTTAACAATAACTTCAGGACGAGATACACCAAACTCATAACCTTCACGACGCATATTTTCAGCTAAAACTGTAATTTGAAGTTCACCACGACCTGAAACTTTAAATTTACCCTCGCCTACTACTTCTAATTTCATAGCAACGTTTGTTTGCATCTCAGACTCAAGACGATCTTTTATTTTGTTAGATGTTACGTGTTTTCCCTCTTGACCTGCAAGTGGTGAGTCATTTACAGAAAATACAACCGTTAGAGTTGGCTCTTCAATGTGCATAGGATCTAGTGGAACTGGATTTGATGGGTCACAAATAGTATCTCCAACATCAACAGTTTCTAACCCTGCAAATGCAACGATATCTCCAGCTTCAGCTTGTTCAATCTCCATACGATTAAGTCCGTGAAAACCTATAAGCTTAGTGATTCTTCCCTTAACAAGCGCTCCATCAGCTTTAGCAAGCATAACATTGTCGCCTTTGTTTATGATTCCATTAAATATACGAGAAATTCCAATCTTACCTACATAGTTATCATAGTCAAGTGTAAAAACTTGTGCTTGTGTGTGGTTATCTCTATCTCCCTCAGGTTCAGGAACATGCTTTAAAATGGTTTCAAAAATACACTCAAAATTTCCATCTGGATCTTCCATATTTAGTTTTGCTATACCATCACGAGCTGCTGCATAGATAACTGGAAAATCTTGTTGCTCATCTGTTGCGCCCATATCTGCAAATAGGTCAAACATCTCATCAACTACGCGTTCTGGATCAGCTGAAGGTTTGTCAATCTTGTTTATAACAACAATAGGTTTTTTACCTAGTGCTAGCATCTTTTTTACAACAAACTTTGTTTGTGGCATAACACCTTCATAAGCATCAACTAAAACTAAAACACCATCAACCATCTTAAGAACACGCTCAACTTCTCCACCAAAGTCAGCGTGGCCCGGAGTGTCGATAATATTAATCTTATAATCTTTATAACGAATAGCCGTGTTTTTAGAAAGAATAGTGATTCCTCTCTCTTTTTCTATAGCATTGCTATCCATTGCACGTTCGTCGTGGTGTTCGTGAGTTCCATATGTTCCTGATTGTTCTAACAAGCCATCAACGATCGTAGTTTTACCATGGTCAACGTGTGCAATAACTGCAATATTTCTAATCTTTTGCATCAATTTTTCTCCATTGATATTTCCAAATTTTAGTATTAAAGAAGCAGTAGAGAGCTTACTTTTTGAGATGGAAAAATTTTCGCGATTATATCTAAAATAAGCTTTAGTTTTCGCCAAATTAAGATATAAATTTTGAACTATCTAAAATTTGTACTCATTTTGTTGTTATAATAGCTCAAAATATAATTATAAAAACGGATATTTTAAATCTAAATAATGATTTTGTAAAATATCTTAACTCAAATAATAAGAGATAAAATGATTGATTATCCAAATTTTTTAGAAAAAATCTTTGATAAACTAGAATCAAAAAATGCAAAAGCAATTATTGTTGGTGGATATATTAGAGATACTTTACTTCATTTTGAATCTACTGACATAGATATTGAAGTATATAATGTAGATAGCTTTAAAGAGTTACAAAATATTTTAGAAGAGTTTGGAGACATAAACATAGTTGGAAGAAGTTTTGGTGTTTGTAAGTTAAAGATGCAGAGTTATGATTTGGATTTTACCCTTCCTAGAATTGATTCTAAAGTAGCATCTGGACATTTAGGATTTGATATAAAGATAGATAAAAATCTTAATTTTACTGATGCAGCAAGAAGAAGAGATTTTAGTATAAATGCTATCGGATTTGATGTTAAAACTAAAACTCTTATTGACCCCTTTAATGGTCTTGAGGATTTAAAAAACAAGATTCTAAAGGCGGTTGATGCTAAAACTTTTATAGAAGATCCTCTAAGAGTTTTAAGAGCTGTAAGCTTTTGTTCAAGATATAATTTTGTAATGCATGATAAGCTTTTTAATCTATGCGCAAAGATGATTAAGGAGGGTGCACTACAAGAACTTCCTAAGGAGAGAATTTATGAAGAAATAAAAAAGATTTTATTTAAATCTGCTAAACCATCTCTTGGGTTTGAACTTTTAAAAGAGTTAGATGCACTTAAATATTTTAAGTACTTAAGCATTTTAAATCTAGATGATTGGCAACTTACAATGAATGCTATAGATAAATTTGTATCTTTAAAAACAGCTAACACTAAGACTAACGAGATTTTAATGTTAGCTATTTTTTGTTATAAATTTGATGAGGATAAAATAAAGGAGTTTGTGATATCTCTTAGTGATGATAAGCTTCTCTTAAAAGAAGTTTCAACTCTCCTAGTACATCTCTCAAACATTTTAGAACTCTCTTGTAATGAACTAAATAACTACAAAATTTATAAACTAGCAAGCTTTGTAAATATAAAAAATCTTTGTATTTTAAGTGATTGTCTATTTGGTATTGGCAAATCTATAGCTCTAAGGGCAAAAGAATTGGGTGTAATAGAAAAAAAATTAAAAGCTTTTTTAATGGGAAGAGATTTAATCTCTTTAGGATTAAAACCATCAGTTGATTTTACTAAGATATTGGATGAGAGTTATGAAGCTCAAATGAGAGAAGAGTTCTCTAACAAAGAAGAGGCGCTAAAGTGGTTAAACAAATATCTTTCTAACTACCAATAACTCCCATTTTTCTTTTTATTTCAGATTTTTTACTCATTGTTTCAATTGACTTGCTTAAAGACTCTCTTATTTTAGATATATATATTTGTTTATTGTCTAAATCATACTTCTCTATCATCTCTTTTGATACTTCAAAAAGTTCTATAGCTAGTTCTATCGCTTCTATAGAGAGTTTTTTATTAGTTAAAATATTTACTATTAAATCAAGCCCTTTTCGTATTTTACTATCCATGTCTTCTATATCTAAATATCTTTTTTGAGTTTTTTCATCTACTTCAAGAAGTTTTTTTAAAATTTCTTCTATGCCAGCTTCACTCACAGGTAAATCTGGAATTCTGTTATTGGTATATGTGCGCATATCTGTTAGATTCATTTTTGAGATTCTCTCAACTAGTTCTTTATGTTTTTTCTCTTTATCGTTTGTAGAAAGCCCTATTTTACCTAGCATTTTTGAAAACATATTTACCTTCTGTCTTTTATAATTTTGAACTATCTATTTCTATCACCGTATGTACATTTCCACGTGGATTATAATCTGCTACTATCTTCATATACTTAGGTTTTATTTTATTTTCTAGTGTCTCATATATTTCATTTGCGCTGTTTTCATGTGATACATGTCTGTCTCTAAAAGAATTTATATAGAGTTTCATTGCTTTTAGTTCTACAACAAATTCATCTGGAGTATATTCTAAGTATATAGTTGCATAATCAGGATATCCACTTCTTGGACAAAGGCAAGAAAATTCTGGAAGTGTCATTTTTATAAGATAGTTTTTTTTGTATTGGTTCGGCCATATTTCTAAATCTTTTTCTACATCAAACTCATTTACAATTTTTTCACCATATTTCATTTATTTTTTCCTTATTTGTAATTTCAGATATATAATTTCCTTGAAGAAAGTCTATATCAAGCTCTTTAAATTCTTGTATAATTTCATTAGATTCTATCATCTTTATCCAAGTTTTAACACCTTTTTTGTGTGCCATCAGATTAAAACCTTCTACAATGTCTATGTATTTTCTATCTTTTGTATAAAAAGAATCATATCTTACTATATCTATATCTAAGTCTCTTAAATATAAAAAACTTGTATGTATAGCTCCCAATCTATCTATGGCAATTATTATCCCCAGACTTCTCAAGTGTTGCAGAGTCTCATTATACTTGTTTATTTGAGAGTAGTAATCTAATTCATTGAGTATAAATATTATTTTGTACTTTTTATTTAAAAGTTTTTTAACATTAAATATAAAACTTGGATTTCTTATCGATGTTGGTGATATATTTATAGCATAGATATCATTTTCATTTTCACTACATCTAAGTATGATTTCCTCAAATATTTTTAGATCAAATTCAAGTCTTAGTCCTAATTTATCCAATATTTTTACATATGTTTTTTGATGGATAATTTTCCCATCTGGTGTTTTTAACTTTATAAAACACTCTTTTATTACAGGTTTTTCTTTTTCATAAACATCTTGAGTCATTATTTCAAATAGTCCATCTTTAACTGCATTTTTTACAAAAGATTCTTCCATATGTGGGTTTATAGTTTCTTTGATTTTAGATGATTTTTTTTTATTTATTTCCTGTATTTGAAAAAGATTTTCTATGAGATATTCTACTTCATTTGAAAAGTTTATATCTGTTATAGCACCACTTAGTTTTACTTCTATTTCATCTACAATAAACTCATCACTCTTTAAAAAAAGTATATCAACCAAAGAGTTGAACTCCTCTTTTGAACCTTTTAAACCTATAACAAAATCGCCACCTTTTATGTGTCCCATGGGAAAATTAGTTATATTTTTACTCTTTAGGTACTCTTTTATCCATGAAATTACTTCTTTTATTACTTTATCACCATTTTTAATACTATATCTGTTATTAATAGCATCTAAGTTATCTATACTTATTAAAATTAAAGTGTATTTTTCATTTGCATTTATATCTTTTTGTATATATTTAAAAATATATTCTCTTGTAAAAGTTTTTGATATAGGGTCTGTTATCCTAACATCAAAGCTTTTATAAATTATATAAAAAATAAAATATATACTAAAGAGAAAAAGTATTAGAATTTCTATATAAAATGTGGTGTCTATTGTTTCATAATTACTTATAAGTTTGTGAGAAATAAATAAAAGTATAAGAGAAAAGATAGGAAATCCCATCCTAAGTGCTAACTTAAAACGGTATTCTCTCTCTTTTATCTCAGGAAGTAGCATATATTATTTTTAGACATCTAAATGTTTAACATCTTTAGCATGTGATTCTATATAGTTACGACGAGGTTCAACTTCATCACCCATAAAGAGAACAAATGCCTCAGATGCTGCTTCTGCATCATCTATAGTTACCTGAAGTAAAACACGGTTTTCAGGTGTCATTGTTGTTTCCCAAAGTTGATCAGGATTCATCTCACCAAGACCTTTATAGCGTTGGATATATGAACCTTTTTTAGCATATTCATTAATATTTTCTAAAACAACTAATATATCTTCATCAAACGTCAAATCCCACTCTTGAATCTTTTTAAAGACATAACTAGCTTCATTAAAGTGTGGAGCTCCAAAGAGATCATCGTTTATAAGTAACTCTTCCATTCCACCTTTTGTTTGAACATAAAGATGAATAGAATCTTCATTTATACTCTTAGTTAATATATTGTTTCCATTTAATAGCAAAAATTTCTCAACTTCTTCATACATAGCTTTTATATCTAATCCTATAAGATCAGGATTTTCTATAAAATGACGAATCAGACTTATTAACGAATATCTTCTCTCTAGTGAAACTAGTGAGCCTCTATAGTGATCTACCATCTTAAAAAATTCCACAAGATCATTTTGTCCAACACCTTGTATCTCTAAAGATTCAACACCATTTTCAATCAGATAGCTATTCATCTCTATATCATCTTTAAAATAAATCTCTTTTTTACCTTTTTTATAACGATAAAGAGGTGGTTGAGCTAAATAAAGATATCCTTTTTCAACTACATCACGAAAGTGACGAAAGAAAAATGTTAGGAGTAGAGTTTGAATATGAGAACCATCAACGTCAGCATCGGTCATAATAATGATTTTATGATAACGAAGTTTATCTTCATTGTATTCATCACCAATTCCACAACCCATAGCTGTTATCATATTAGTAATCTCTTCTGATTTTAAAATCTTATCTAATCTTGCTTTTTCAACATTTAAAATCTTACCTTTAAGTGGCAATATCGCTTGAAAAACACGATCTCTTCCCATCTTAGCCGAACCACCAGCAGAGTCACCTTCGACTAAGTAGAGTTCACAAATGCTTGCATCTTTACTTTGACAATCTGCTAGCTTACCAGGAAGAGTTCCAACACTCATAACATCTTTACGGCGTGTTAGTTCTCTTGCTTTTTTAGCAGCTTCACGGCCACGAGCTGCCATAAGTGACTTACTAACAATTGCTTTTGCTTCAATAGGGTTTTCTTCAAAATATTTTGATAGTAGTTCATAAGTAGATTTTTGAACAAGAGGTCTAACATAGGTATTACCAAGTTTTCCTTTTGTTTGTCCCTCAAACTGAGGTTCTGGAACACGAACAGAAACTATAGCAATAAGTCCCTCAGAAGTATCATCTCCTGAAATTTTTACATCTTTTTCTTTTGCAGAACTGTTTTTAGAGTTATAGTTTGATATAACACGTGTTAGTCCTGCACGGAAACCAGCTTCGTGAGTACCACCATTTGGTGTTCGTATATTATTTACAAAAGATGCAAGTTTTTCTTCATATGTATCGTTATACATTAGAGCTATATCAAACTCTATATCTTCTATCTTTGTACTAAAAGAGTAAACTGCAGTTACTGCAGTTTTTTTGTTCATATCTTCTACATACTGAGCTATACCACCCTCAAAATGGTAAGTCTCACTAACGTTAGATCTCTCATCTTTAAAATTAATTGTAATAAATGGATTTAGATATGCAAGTTCTTTAAATCTTTTTGCTAAATAATCAAAGTCAAAAGTAATAGTCTCTGTAAATATACTTGGATCTGCACTAAATTCAATTGTAGTTCCAGATTTTCTACTTTTTCCTATAACAGCAAGAGCTTCTTGAGGTATACCTTTTTTAAAGTTTTGTTCAAATTTTTCACCGTTTTTGTTGATGGTCATTTTTAGCTCAGAAGAGAGGGCATTTACAACAGAAACACCAACACCATGAAGTCCACCTGAAACTTTATAAGTATCTTTATCAAACTTTCCACCAGCGTGTAAAACAGTTAGGGCAACAGTAGCAGCACTAATTCCTTCAGTTGGATGGATATCTGTTGGAATACCACGACCATTATCACTAACAATACAACTGTTGTTTTTAGTAAGTGTCACATTTATAGTGTCACAATGTCCAGCCATTGCCTCATCGATAGAGTTGTCAATAACTTCATAAACTAAGTGATGTAAACCACGATGACCAGTATCACCAATATACATACCAGGACGCTTACGAACAGCCTCTAAACCTTTTAAGACTTTAATATTACTAGCACCGTAATTTTGTTCCATTATACTTCCTACAATAAAAATCTCATATATAGTCACTAAATAGACTTCTTTAATAAAAAAGCAATTTTGACATAATTAGAGACATTTTATCCAATCTTTATTAAAATAAAGTTTTATGATGTGTTTTTGTGAGTTTGTGGAGTATTTACTTCACATAAAGTGAAGTAAAATGTTAGAAGTTTATATAACTATTGGCATAACAACTGTTTTAAAATTAGCATCCATCAGAACAAAAGGAAGATTTCCTTCATTTAACCCAATAGTAAATTCTGAAGAATTTATACTATTTAAAAAATCTAATAAATATCTTGAATTTATAGCAATAACAAACTCTTCACTAAAATTTGTAGTGAAATTTATTTCAGTTTTTGCTTCTATATTATCGTCACTTAAAGATTCAAATACTATCAAATCATTTAAAAAACTGATTTTAACATCAGAAGATATAGTAGTAATTTGTTTAATGGACTCTATCATTTTAGCTTTTGGAAGTTGTAAAGAGTTTTTTATCTCTTTTGGGATGATTCTTGTATATTCTGGAAACTTACCATTTATAAGTTTTGTAAAAAAAGTGTATTGCTTTGAATGAATAATGAGATTCGTATCATCATAGTACATTTCTATGTCATCAAAGAAAAGTTTTTGAATCTCAATTATTGCTTTTTTTGGGATGATAATAGAGAGTTCATTTTCACTTGTATTTGAGATAGTTACAATTGCTAATCTTCTTGTATCTGTTGAAGCGAAATTTATACTATCTTGTTTTATATCTATAAGAGCACCGTTTAGTTCAAACTTTGGATTATTAGTATCAATTGCTGGAGTTATTTTTTTAAGTGAATCTATTAGTGAATGAGAATCTATAGATATACGAGGTTTTCCTTCATAAGTTGGAAATGTTGGAAAATCATTATATGAAAAAGTTGGTAGTTTAAATTTTGAGTGCGATTGTGAGATATAAAGTATCTCATTTTTTACTTCTAGGTTAATATCTGTATCTTTTAAAATTCTTATAATATCTAAGAATTTTTTACCATTAGCAGTAATACTTCCAGTAGATATAATATTTACAAGTTCAGTAGAGACTTCAAAGCCTATCTCTTGATCAGTTGCTCTTAGTGTTAGATTTTTTTCATCAACATTTATATAGACATGAGAAGTTATTTGGGAAGTATCTTTTTTTTCTAAAAATGGTTGAGCATTTATTAGTATGTTTTCTATGATTGATTTAGAGATTGTTATCTTCATATGAATTCCTATTATTATATAATATTTAGTAAGTAGTAGTAGGAGAGAGTGATTATGTGAATATCACCTTTTGCTTCCCACTAACAGAGCTTTTTGGATGTGATGAACCAAAGCAACTCTACTCACATCTATTCACTTTTATGATTATATCTTTTTTTTAATCAAAAATATAACTTTTAAGATACAGAAGTTATCTTATTGGTCAATTCTTCGATTTTAACTCTGAAATCTTCATCATTTTTCATAAGCTCATTTATCTTTTTAATAGTATGGCTGATGGCAGTGTGATCTTTCATTCCAAAGTATTGAGCGAGTTGTGGCATAGTGTTTGGAGTTAGCTCACGACAAAGATATATACTAATTCTTCTAGCATAAACTAGATTTTTACTTCTACCTTTTGAACGGATTTCAGTTGGTTTAATATTTAAATCTTTTGCAACACTATTTGTTATAGTATCAAGTGTAAGGTTAGCTCTGTTTTCTTGAAGCTGATCTCTTAGTACATTTTTAGTAAAAGCTAAATCTATCTCTATATGCATAAGTTGTGAATAAGCATGAAGCTTAGATAAAATCCCCTCTATCTCACGAACATTACTCTCTATAACAGTAGCTATATAGTTTATGATGTCGTTAGTTAGTTTAACTTTGTTTATCTCACACTTTTTTTTGATGATGGCAATTTTTGTTTCTAGTTCAGGAGGTTGAATATCTGCAACTAAGCCCCACTCAAACCTGCTTAGAAGTCTTTTTTCTATCCCACCTATTTTTTTAGGATGTTTGTCTGCTGTTAGTATTATCTGTTTACCAGCACCTTTTAAGGCTTCAAAAGTGTGAAAAAATTCTTCTTGAATACCCTCTTTATTACTTAAAAATTGAATATCATCAATAAGGAGTACATCACACTTTCTATATTTTTCTTGGAATGATGGCATTGTTTTATTTCTAACATGACGAATAAAATCATTTAAAAATTGCTCAACTGATGTATATATAACAATTTTTCCTTGGTTTTGAAAAACATTTCCAGCTGATTGCATCAAGTGTGTCTTTCCTAAACCAACTCCTCCATAGATAAAAAGTGGATTATAAACCTCTCCAGCTGCTTCGCTAACACTCTTTACTGCAGCATAAGCAAACTGGTTTGAACCTCCAACCATAAAGTTATCAAATGTGTGTGATGGATTTAGTAAAGAGTGTTGAGGCTTCTGTTCACTCTTTTGCTTAGTGCTTTTTAGGCTTATTGAATTTTTTAGAGTAATTTTTACACTAACTTTATTGCCACTTTTTATTTCAAAAAGGTGAGCTATTTTTTCAGTGTATTTATTTTTAATCCAGTTCAAAACAAGAGCATTAGGAGCATAAAAAATTGCCATATCACTTGTTGATTTTTTTGTATCATAGGTAAGTTGCTTTATATATCTGTTATATTGCAACTCTGTTATCTCTTCTCTTAGTAGTTCTAAAACTTCTTGACCTATATTCACATAAAGCCTTATTTAAATTATTTGGATGTGAATAGTAACGATTTAATGCATAAGGTTCTATTAAAAAGATGTGAATAACTAAAATTTAACATTGTGAATAACTATAGTTTTTAAACTCTTTTGTATATAATGACTTAAAAATTAAAAGATTAAACATACATGACAATATTAGGAATAGATCCAGGAACTAGAAATATGGGTTATGCACTTATAAAACTAGAAAACTCAAAAATATCTTTGCTCGGGGCTGGACTTATTAAGATGAAAGCCGAAGACTTACAATTTCAGATACCTCAGATGGTTGAAGCACTAGATATTGTTTTTAAAAATCACACTATAGATGAAGTAGCAGTAGAAGATATTTTTTATGCTCACAACCCTGCAACAACCATAAAATTAGCACAATTTCGTGGGGCTATTATGTTAAAACTTCTACAAGTTCATGGTCATTTTAGTGAATACACGGCACTTCAAGTAAAAAAAGCACTAACAGGAAATGGAAAAGCTACAAAAGAACAAGTCTCTTTTATGGTAAAAAGACTTTTAAATATAAAAAAAGAGATAAAGCCACTAGATATATCAGATGCAATGGCTGTTGCTATTACTCACTCACAAAGAGTTAGATTAAGAAAATAATTTAAAAAGAAACTCTTGCTATATATCAAATAATAAAAGATATAAAGTAGATACAATCAAAAATAAAATTACATTAGTGTGATAGGTTTTCTGCTAAAGAAACTTAGCGTAGTCAAAGGGATTATCCCTTTTGGTATGATAAATAATAGGGAAAAGACTCCCTTGAATTTATGAAATAAATTAAAGGAAATATTATATGAACCAGTTTACAAACCTCCCAGAGGGACATCCAGTTAGAGTTTATTTAGAAGAAAATCAACTCATCCGCGGTCTTATGGCAAGTATTAACAGTATAGATATAGTTAATAATCCAGATGAATTTAAAGAGAAGTTTGCAAGGCTATGTTTAGTAGAAAAACACTTTGCAAGAAAAGAGAATCAACTCTTTCCATATTTGGAGCAGTATGGATGGACATCACCATCTCAAAATATGTGGGCTTTTCATGACGATATAAGAGCTATAGTAAAACAAGCTAGAAATCTCGCTGATGGTGATGAGACAGAGTCACTAATGATGGTGCTTCAAAACCTTTTTCACAATCTAGAGCATATTATGCAAGTTGAAGAGGGCAGACTTCTTCCGCGTGCATTAGAGATGCTTCAAGAGAGTGACTGGATGGAGATGCGTGATGGAGATGAAGAGATAGGCTGGATGTTTGATGAAAAACCAGCAGCATATCCTCCTCACGAAGAAAATGAGTATATTCACCCATCACTAGATACTAAAAAGAGAAAATTACCTTTCTCACTTGAGGGTAGGATAGATTTAGAACAGGGTCATATGTTACCAGAGCAGATAAACTGGCTCTTAAAGTTTATGCCTGTTGATATCACTTATGTTGATGAAAATGATGTTGTTATCTTTTATAACCGTGGAGATAACAGGGTTTTTCCAAGAAGTGCTGGAATCATCGGCCGTGAAGTAAAGTTTTGTCACCCTCCAAAGTCAGTTGACCAAGTGTTAATGATACTAAGAGAGTTTAAAGCTGGGCGAAGAGATGAGGCAGAGTTTTGGATAACATTTAAAGGCAAGTTTATTCACATCCGTTACTTTGCTATTCGTAGTGATGCAGGTGAGTATAAAGGTGTTATAGAAGTTAGCCAAGATGTTACTCACATAAGAGAGCTTGAGGGTCAGCAAAGACTTCTTGACTGGGAATAAATTTTAGATATAATAAATCATTAAATGAAAATTTATTCATTTTATCTATAAAATTAAGGAACAGATTATGAGCAAGTTTACAAATGCAACGATAAAAAAAGAAGCAAATATTTATTATGATGGAAGTGTAACAAGTCGAAGTGTTGAGTTAGAAGATGGTTCAGAAATATCGCTAGGTATTATGTTACCAGGCGAATATACTTTTAATACAAACAAAGCAGAAATTATGGAGATGCTAAGTGGTAATTTAGAAGTTAAACTACCAGATGAAGAGTGGAAAACTCTAAGTACTCCAGAGAGTTTTAATGTAGCATCTAACTCATCTTTTGATGTTAGAGTTAAAACTGTTACAGACTACTGTTGCAGATATATTGACTAACTTCAGAGTTTAGTACTCTGGAGTTCTATCATCTGGCCCTAAGTAGAGTTGGCGAGGACGAGCTATCTTTATAGTATCTTGTTCTTTTAACTCTATCCACTGAGAGATCCATCCTGGAACTCTCCCTATAACAAATATAACAGCAAACATATCTTTTGGAATATTTAGAGCTTGAAGTATGAGACCTGAGTAGAAGTCTATGTTTGGATATAAACCTCTACTAACAAAGTATTCATCATTTAAAGCGATATGTTCTATCTTGTTAGCAACTGCTACAAGTTCACTGTCTATTCCTAACTCTTCTATTAGCTCATCTCTGATTTTTTTAAGAATTTTTGCGCGAGGGTCAAAGTTTTTATATACACGATGTCCAAATCCCATAAGCCTAAAGGGATCATTTTTATCTTTTGCTCGAGCTATAAACTCATCAACTCTCTCAACTGTACCAATCATCTCTAGCTGACGAATAACTGACTCGTTTGCTCCACCATGAGCTCTACCCCATAAAGCACCAATACCAGCGCTAATAGCTGCATATGGATGAGCATGAGTAGATCCTAGATTGCGAACTGCAGTTGTAGATGCATTTTGTTCATGGTCAGCGTGAAGTGTAAAGATAGTATCAAGAGCTTTTATCTCTATAGAGGTTAAATCTACATGTTTGTGAGGATAAGCTCGCATCATATACAAAAAGTTTTCTGTAAAACCTTTTTGAAGGTCTGGATAGATGATAGGTAAACCATTTGAATATCTAAAGGAAAAAGCTGCAAGAGTAGGAATTTTGGCAATGATTCTATTTGCCATCTCCATATACTCTTCTGGTGAGTCAATATCTAAGTGGTCAAAATAAAATGTAGATAGAGCTGAGACACCAGCAGATAATATTGCCATAGGATGAGCTTGATCTGGAAAAGAGTCAAAGAGTTTTTTCATTCCCTCATGAATAAATGAGCGCTTTGCTATCTCCTCTTTAAAATCATCAAGTTCTTCTTTAGTTGGAAGTTCTCGGTGTAGAAGTAAATATGCAGTATCAAGGAATGTTTTTTGAGTTGCAAGATATGAAATATCATATCCTCTATACATTAATTTGCCCTTGTCCCCATCTATATAAGTTATCTTAGAGCGACAAGATGCAGTAGATGTATAACCTTTGTCAAAAGTAAACATCCCTGTATCTCTATAAAGAGTTGAAATATCAACAACCGAAGGACCAACAGTTGCCTCTAAGATAGGAAATTCGTATGATTTTCCATTTCTATTGTCTATAAGTGTCACCGTGTTTTTACTCATTAGTCCAGCCTTTGCATTGATAAATATAAATTATTATATCATATAAATTTTATAAGAGATTATAAAACAGTTGCAACAACACTTCCTCTTCTAAAGATATAAAATCTCTTCTTTTCTTGATTTGATGTAGCAGATTTGAAATCATCAATATCTCTTATCTCCATCTCTTCTATCTGAACTATTATGTCATCTTTTGCTATACCAATATTGTAAGCTTCACTGTTTAAATCTACACTATCTACTAAAACACCGCCTGAGATGTAAGTGTTGTTTTGTAAAATTCTTTGTGTCTCTTTTGGTAGAGGTACTACATTTAAACCTTTGTAGTTTATATTTGCATTAGCTAACTCTTTGTTTAATGAACCTAGCTCAACATTTACAATATCTATTTTTTTATCTCTTAAAAATTTTATATTTACAACTCGTGATGGTTGATATGAACCTACTATATTTTTTAGCATACTAGCGTTTTGTATCTTTTTACCATCTATTGAGACGATTAAATCACCTCTTTTTAAACCAGCTTTGCCTGCAGGAGAACTCTCCTCAACACTGATAATTAAAGCACCATACTCATTGTTATAAAAACTACTCATATCCTCACTAATATTGTCTATACCAACTCCTAGATAGGCACGTGTATATTTGCCGCTGTCGATGAGTTGTGAGGCTATTGAGGTGACCATATTTGATGGTATTGCTAGTCCTATACCATCGTTTCCACCACTTCTTGAGATGATGGCAGAGTTTATGCCTATGAGATGTCCAGCAGAGTTTACAAGAGCACCTCCAGAATTACCAGGATTTATAGATGCATCAGTTTGTATAAAGTCTTCATATTCAACTATTCCAATGGCATTTCTTCCTGTCGCTGAGACGATTCCTTGTGTTATAGTCTCACCAACCCCAAAAGGATTTCCTAGAGCAAAGACCACGTCGCCAACTTTCACATTATCAGAGTTATAAAATGTAACCGCATTTAAATCAGTTGCATCTATTTTGACGATGGCTATATCACTTTTTGCATCGCTACCTATTAGTTTTGCTTTGTAGCTTTTTTTACTATCAACTAAACTAACTTTTATCTCATCAGCACCATCAACAACATGATTGTTAGTAACAATATAACCATCTTTTGAGATAATAACACCGCTTCCTGATGTTCCTTGTGGAACTCTTGGTTGTTCAAAAAAGAATGGATTTTGATATCCTCTTTGTGAGGTTATTGTTTTTTTAGTAGAGATATTTACAACACTTGTCCTAATCTCTTTTAAAACATTATTATAAGATAGGATAAAATTTTGACTTGTAGGATTTTTTCGCTGAGTGTTTTCATCAGCATACTTGAAGTTCACTCCATCTTTAGCATTAAGTAAAGATAGAGAGACTAGACATAGTAAAAGAAGTGTTTTCATTTTTTTCCTTTGATTGTAAATATCAAAGTTTATAAGCATTTGGTTTACGAAATGCTAACGAATGTATAACACTTGGTTAATGCCCTTGGTTATACAAAACTTTTTATTGTCTCAGTCATTCCAAAATCTGGATGTCTCTCTGGATCTAGTATTATTTGAGCTATAGTCATATTGTCATTATTTATAACAAAAGGTGCTAAAAAGTTTATAATAGAACTCTCAAGAGGGTTTTGAATAACTACAACATTGTAAGTACTGAGTTTAGAGTTATCTTTTATATTTAAAAGCTTCTGTACATCTGGCGCTATGTCAAAAGAGTATTCTCTTAATTCATAAGGATTAACTACCGTAAAAGATATATTTTTATTATCTACGTCTCTTATAGTTGAAAAAAGATTATCGATCTCGATTATTTCTACACTTTTTGTGTTTTCAAAACCTAATATACTACCCTTAACTTCATACTTTTGCATCAGTTTCTCCTTAAAATTGTCCTTCTTCGTATTTAATACTAGAAGATATTATGTAACAGCTAGCATTTTTTATGCCAGATATATTTTTATAATCTCCAACGCCAAATGCAAAGAGATTATCTTGGCTTAAAATAGTAAGCCCATCAGCCATGTCCAGTAGAGATAGTTTATCATCTTTTAGGATTTTTGCGTCACTAATGTTACTAAACTCTAATGTTACAGTTATCCAGTCAAAATCTCTAGCACCATCTTGTGTGGCTATAACAGCTTTTACAATATCTTTAGACAGAACTTCAAAAGAACGAATCTCTGCATCTACAAAGTTGGCAAATCTTGAACAAAATTTTTTAAGGTCTTTTGAGAGTAGAGGCTTCATTTTATTGGCAACCTACACACTCCATGCTTCTATCTTCAACATCATTTGCTA
>CAYWVG010000016.1:0-21547 GCA_964461645.1 uncultured Sulfurimonas sp.
TACAAGAGCATGAAATGCTAAAGATATAAATATTGAACTGCTATGTCTAATCATAACGATGATAATATCAAATTATATGTTATATAAGAGTTAAATCGCGGTAATTCAAGTTTAGCATTAGATTATCAAAGCTGATTGAAGCCTTGCCTATTTTCTCAAAGTTTACAACCTTTAAAGCTTCGCATTTTCTTTGGAAACGAGGTTTCAACCTCGTAAATAGGGTTTGATAATAACTTACTACTTTAAAATATATTTAAATAAAAAGAGGGACATCGAACTTTGATTCGAAAAGGGCAAAAGCAAAGAAATTTGCTTAAGTGGTTTTTGTCCTCGCCGGTCCTTCAGACATCGACTGTGGTTGGGACGCTAAAAACGACACGCAGGTGTCTTAAGTGGTCCTTCGCAGTTCGGTCCTTCGGACATCGAACTTTGATTCGAAAAGGGCAAAAGCAAAGAAATTTGCTTTTACTAATCCTTTTCTCACATCATACCTGGCATTCCGCCCATTTGTGATGGCATACCGCCCATGTCTGCGTCACTGTCATCTTTTACTTCATATATCGCTGCTTCTGTTGTTAGAAGTAGACTTGATACTGATGTTGCGTTTGTAAGAGCCACACGAGCTACTTTTAGTGGGTCTATGATTCCAGCTTCAAACATATCAACATACTCGCCTGTTGCAGCATTAAAGCCGACATTAGGATTTTCTGCGCTCTCTACAGCATTTACAACTACACCTGCATCATAACCAGCATTTTTAGCGATCTGCTTGATTGGAGCTTTTACAGCACGAAGGATAATCTCACAACCTATTTGCTGATCGCCACCAAGGTCTAGTTTTACTTTTGCTGCAGCACGGATAAGAGCCGCTCCACCACCTATGATGATGCCCTCTTCTACTGCTGCTTTTGTAGCTGAGAGTGCATCATCAACTCTATCTTTTTTCTCTTTCATCTCAGTCTCAGTTGCAGCTCCAACTTTGATAACTGCTACACCACCACTAAGTTTTGCAAGTCTCTCTTGAAGTTTTTCTTTGTCATACTCACTGCTTGTAGCTTCGAGTTGAGTTTTTATCTCAGAGATTCTTACATTTACTGCTTCTTTAGACCCTGCGCCATTTACTATAACTGTGTTGTCTTTGTCAATAACTACACGAGATGCCTGACCAAGAAGTGAGATATCAGCACCTTCTAAAGTATGACCTGTCTCTTGTGCTATAACAGTTCCAGCAGTTAGTGTTGCTATATCTTGAAGCATAGCTTTTCTTCTATCGCCAAAACCTGGAGCTTTAACAGCAGAGATATTTAAAACACCACGAAGTTTGTTTACAACTAGAGTTGATAGTGCTTCACCCTCTACATCTTCAGCGATGATAAGAAGTGGACGAGAAGTCTTTTGAACTTGCTCCAAAACTGGTAGAAGATCTTTTAGTGAAGAGATTTTGCTATCAACAAGTAATATCCATGGATTTTCAATCTCAGCAGTCATTTTCTCAGTGTTTGTGATAAAGTAAGGGCTCAAATATCCTCGGTCAAACTGCATACCTTCAACAACTTCTAACTCATCAGAAATTCCCTTAGCCTCTTCAACTGTAATAACACCATCTTGACCAACTTTCTCCATAGCCTCAGCAATCATATCACCAATCGAAGAATCAGAGTTTGCAGAGATAGTAGCAATCTGTGCTATATCTTTCTTACCACTTACTGCTTTACTTGATGCTTTAAGGTTCGCTAAAATCGCCTCACAAGCTTTGTCCATTCCGCGTTTAACTTCAACAGGATTTGCTCCTGCTGTTATGTTTCTTAAGCCTTCACTAAAGATAGCATTTGCTAAAACTGTAGCGGTAGTGGTTCCATCACCTGCTTCATCGGCAGTGTTAGATGCTACTTCTTTTACAAGTTGTGCACCCATGTTTTCTAGTTTGTCTTTTAGCTCTATCTCACGAGCAACAGACACACCATCTTTTGTGATGATAGGAGCACCATAACTCTTTTGAATAAGCACATTACGACCACGAGGTCCCATTGTCACTTTTACTGCATCTGTTAGTTTTTCAACACCACGAGCCAATGCATTTCTAGCATTATCTGAAAAGATTATCTCTTTTGCCATGTTTATTAATTCCTTTTATTTATTGATATTTCATTTCAACGAAGTTTCTTTAGAAAAAAAGAACTATTTCGTCTTAGCAGCAGGGATAAATATCCCAAAAATCACCTTAAATCTACGAAAAAACAATCTTCTTTGATTTATTAGGCATGTACACTCAAATGGTTTACCCAATGATTCCAAAGATATCATCTGTATCTATCACTATATACTTCTGTGCATCTAGTGTAATCTCATTTCCTGAGTATTTTCCAAATACAACTACATTACCCTCGCTAATCTCGCTAACTTCTTTACTAACAGCCACAACTGAACCTTGTGATGGTTTTTCAGTTGCATTGTCTGGAATGATGATACCAGATGCTGTTGTATTGGACTCTTCTTGTCTTTTAACTAAGACTCTTTTGCCTAGTGGTTGAAAATTCATTAATTCTCCTTGTATAGTTTATGATTTGAGATTGTTATATTACAAAAATAAGGTAACAAAGTCAATGAGTTTAGTAGCATAGACTAAACTTTGTTTATAAAATAGTATAAGTGTTATTTAGTCTATCTTGTTATAGCCAATTCTTTTCCAACAAAAGCAAACTTAAAGTTTTCAAATTATATAATTCCGACCTGCAAAACGGATGTCAAGGTAGCTCAGCTGGTTAGAGCGCTGGTCTCATAAGCCGGAGGTCGAGGGTTCGAGTCCCTCTCTTGACACCATTAACAATTATCTACAAATTTGAACACTTATCACATAAGTCTTTCTACTACCTAAGCAGCTTACTTATTTTAGAAGCTAACAAATCTTAATTTACTTGTAATCAACTATTATGTAAAATGTCTTTGAAATTAACTCAAGGTATTTTTTTGATAACCAATCACAACTCCATAAAGCATTTTGAGGAACTTTTTTTAAAAAACTCGGAAGATGCTCTTTATTATATTAACCTAACAAATGATAAGTGTGAATATATTACGGGTTCTTGTATCTCTATTTTTGGATACACTCCAGATGAGTTTTATAGTGATCCACTTCTTATGAGAAGCCTTATTCATAGTGATTTTAAAGACTATTTTCAAAAAATGCATCAAGAATTTTCAACTGACAACACCACTCAAACATTTGAGTATAAAATCATTGACAAATGTAATAATATCAAATATTTAAGCCAACGAAATTTTATCGTTAAAGACAAAGACAACAATGTAGTAGGCATCAAAGCATTTATCTCTGATATCACGCACTACAAAGAACTTCAAGAAAACTTACAAGAGTCAAAAGACAAGCTTACAACACTTCTAGAAGCTTCTTCTGATTGGTTTTGGGAGATAGATACTAATGGTATTTTTACCTTTGTAAGTGATAGAGTAAAAGACTTTTTAGGTTATGAAGCTAATGAGATTATTGGTAAAAGTTCGTTTGCTACTATGCCAAAGAACGAAGCAAAAAGAATAAAAGAATTCTTTTTAAATCTCTTAAAAACAAAACAAGCTTTTAAAGATTTGGAAAATATAAACATCCATAAAGATGGTTCTATAATCACGCTTCAAACAAGTGGCTTTCCCATTTATGACAAAGAAAAAAACTTTATCGGCTATAAAGGAATAGGTAGAGATTTAACCAAATTCAAAAGCCTCATCAACAACCTAAATGAAGCGCAATCTATAGCAAAAATTGGTCATTGGAGATTAGATATTCTTACAAATGAGCTTTTTTGGTCAGATGAAGTTTATAAAATCTTTGAACTAGAATCAGATGAGACAGTAAACACTTATGAGACGTTTTTAAGCCTTGTTCATGAAGAAGATCGCAATGCAGTTAGCGATGCTTATGCCAAATCACTTGAAGATAAAAAGCCCTACAGTATCACACATCAAATTATCACAAAAAGCAAAAATACAAAGTATGTTGAAGAGAGATGCGTTCACAAACTAGATATTGATGGCAACATCATAAGCTCTTTAGGAACAATTCATAACATTACAGATAGAGTCAAGCATGAAAAAGAGCTTGAGATAGCTTCAATCGTTTTTAAACACTCTTCTGATGGCATACTTATAAGTGACAAAAATAACAAAATAATCTCAGTCAACAAATCTTTTGAAAAACTTACAGGATACTCAAAAGAAGAAATTATAGGAAAAGATCCAAAATTTCTAAGTTCAGGCTGGGGAGATAAAGAGTTTTACAAAAATATGTGGAACAGCCTTATAAAAGATGATTTTTGGAGTGATAATCTTCGTGATAGGAGAAAAGATGGCTCCATATATGAAGTAGAACAATCTATAATCTGCGTAAGAGACAAAAACAATGAAATAATGAACTTCATTGCTATATCTCACGACATAACTGAAGCAAGAGATAGAGAAGACAAGATTCATCAACTCATCTATTATGACTTTTTAACAAAGTTACCAAATACAAAACTCTTTGAGCAAAAGCTTGAAACTTATCTAAAATCTTCACACTATAACAATGAGAAATTTGCCGTGCTCTTTTTGGATCTTGACAATTTCAAATGGGTAAATGACTCGCTTGGCCATCAGGCTGGAGATCTTTTGCTTATAAAGATAGCTTCTATACTGCAAGATATTATTTCACAAGACAGCATACTAGCTAGGCTCGGAGGGGATGAGTTCATAATCTTAGCTCCATTTGAAAAATTGCTTAGTATTTCTCAACTAGCAAATACTATCTTAGAAACAATGAAAGAGCCTATCATCATTCAAGAAAAAGAGATAAATATCGGCTGGAGTATAGGGATTAGCCTCTATCCACAAAATGGTGAAAACTATAACGATTTACTAAAAAACGCTGATGCTGCAATGTATGAAGCAAAAAATAAGGGTAAAAATACTTTTAGATATTTTAATGATGCGATGAATCAAGATGCACTTTATCGTTTAGAACTAGACACAAAACTCAGATATGCTATAGCAAACAATAGTTTTTTTCTGAATTATCAACCAAAATATTCATACTCTGAGAAAAAAACCATAGGAGTTGAGGCTCTAATAAGATGGATAGATAAAGATTTTGGATTTATTGCACCTGATAAATTTATACCAATAGCAGAAGAGTCAGACCATATAAATAAGATAGGGAGTTGGGTTATTAAACAAGCTCTTCATGATATAAAAATCATCAATCAAAATCAAAGCTTTCCCATCACTATATCTATAAATGTCTCAGCAAATCAGTTAGAAGATGAAAATTTTTATGATGAAGTAAAAGAGCTTTTAAGGGAGAGTGGAGTTGAGCCAGCACTAGTAGAGTTTGAGATAACAGAAACTTCCATTATGCAGAGTATCCAAAGCGTTATAGAAGTTCTTAAAAAGATTAAAAAGCTAGGAGTCAAGCTCTCTATTGATGACTTTGGAACAGGCTATTCATCAATGTCATATCTTAAAAAACTTCCAATAGACACTCTTAAAATAGATAGAGAGTTTGTAAAAGAGTTAGAGAGCGATGCTGATTCAAAAAGTATAGTTAGTGCCATCATGGCTCTTGCAAAGTCACTAAATCTTACAACTGTAGCTGAGGGCGTGGAAAATGAGGAACAAAAAGATATCCTAGAAAAGGCTGAGTGCGACATGCTACAAGGTTATATCTATAGCAAGCCGCTCTCATTAGAGGATTTAGTGAAGTTTTTAAGCTAAAAACATCCATTTTGCTGAGATTACTATAAAAATCCCTAAGGCAATAACGAGCTTATGAAAGTGAAACTCCATAAACGCACTCTTTTTCTTTTTTGCAAATTTTTTGTATAGATTTGACAAAACTCCAATAGCAATAATAAGTGCAAGAACTATTTTAAACATCAGTATTTTCTGTAAATCTGTCTCAAAAAAACCTGCACTAGAGTTTATATATTTTGACATCATTATGCCACCAGTTAAGATTAAAAACAGAAGTGTTAAAGGAAATATTTTAAAACTTCTTTTACCTAATTCTTGGTTGATTTTTTGCTCATCTTCTTTTGAAAACTTCTTCTTGAGTGCTGAAATTACTGCTAAGTCTGTAAAGACATAACCTAAGAACATAATTGCAAGTATGAGATGTATGATATGTGCGTATGGATAGATAGCTTCCATATTTTCTCCTATGAATATTTCTAAGATTATACTCAAAGAGTATGAATTAAAACTTTACAAATACAAGATGGATTAATCAAAAAGGTACTATGATAAAGTTTACATATATACAAAGGGTTTAAGGTGCCAAAAAAAATATTTAACTATATATTTATCGCTTTTTTTACTATTTTAATTATCCTTTTTGCTACTTTTTTTAAACCAGTTATAAGCTTTGTTATAGAGAGTTATACATCAAATCTACTTGAGCAAAAAGTAAAAATAAGCACACTAAATCTTTCAAATTTGAGCCTTAAAGCTTATATACAAAATCCACAAAACAACTTAGATGCAAAAATTATAACTATCTGGCCTCTAAAGGTGCAAGCTTCTTATGATGGAGATATAAATGCACTTGAAAAATACCATCCTCTTAGCGGAGATATTAAAGCGGATGCTATTGTCATCTATGATGGAAAACTTGTAGTTGATACAAACTCTACACTTTATGATGCAAATCTTTTAGTAGAAGTAAAAGAGCTTGGTGATGATTGGTTTGTTAGAGTAGATGCAAAGACTTTAAATGTAGATAAATTTCAAGAACAAAACTCTTTTGATTTTGGACTTGATGGGCTTATGGATTTTGACTTAAATTTGCAAAATGGAGTTTTTACATTAGTTAGCTCTTTAAAGAGTCAAAAAAATGATGATATGAATTTAGATATAAATGGTAAATTTGAAGATAAAAAAATGTTTGCATCTGCTTCGATTGCTTTAGCTGAGAAAAAAATTAATTTACAAGAGATGTTGTTTGATCTAGATACAAACCAAATTTCTTTATCTTTAAAGGAGTTAGGAGTTTACTTTAACCTTATACTACAAGATGAAAAACTAAAGCTAAATGCCAGCATTTCAAGATTAGAAACTCTTTTAGAGTTTTTAAACTACAAAGATATTGCAAGCGGAGCTATAGATATAAAAGGTGAGTTTGATATTAAGAGCAAAAAAAGTCATCTATTTATATCTTCGCCCAAAATTACTAGCTTTAGCCAAGAGATAGAAAATGTAAAACTAAATATCCCAGCATTGCACATTTCAGATAAACAACTAAGCTTTGCATATGCCCTTGATGGCCATTTTTTAAAAAAACCTCTTCATTTTGATGGAAACCTATCTTATAAAAAAACTCTCAATATATTTGGTAAAAGTAGTGATTTTAAGTCAAAAAGTAGTTTTGAGATTGATGATAAAAATGTAAAAATAAGTATAAAAAAACTAGATATAAAAGAGTTTTTGACTTTTCTTGAGATTGAACCCATTGTTTCTGGTGCCTTAAACTTAAATGCACAAGGAAATTTTGAGAAAATCGTCTTTATTATAGATGCTGATAGTAAGCTAAATGAACTTGGCGCAAAAGTTAGAGCTGATGGAATCTTTATAACAAAAACGCAAGAGTTAAATTCAAAGGTTGATATCTTTACAAAACTTGGTGAAGAAAAAGTGGATATAAAAGGCGATGTTAACTACAAAAAAGAGTTTAAGATAAATGCTAAAAGTTCTAGTCTTGGAGCAAATAGCAGCCTAATATTAAGAGCTGATAAGTTTGAATTTTATACAAAAGATCTTGATTTGCAAAGACTCTCTAAAGCCATAGATAAACCAAACCTTCCATTTGCTAATATAGACTTTTTAGCCAGCGGAGATTTTAAAAATATCGCCTTAAATATTCGTTCAAAAAAATTAAAAAGAAATATGAATTTAGAAAATATAGATGATTATTTATCTTTTGATTTGAGTGGAACTTACAAAGATAATATACTAAGCATAAAAGACAAAATAAACCTGCATCATAAAACAGATAAACTCGCTCTAAAGATAGATGCAAGCATCTCTTTAGTAGCTCCGTATCACTCTAATGGTTCTTTGATCTATAAAAACGATAAGATTATAGTTGAATCTTTTTCTTTAGAAAATGAGCAGATTAAGAGTAGTTTTGAAGTAGATATAGCTGAACTTTATCTGTACAAGGCGGCATTCAACAAAGCTTTTTATGGTCCACTTAACATAAAAGCATCATATACAGATGTTCTAAATATAAAGACTAATAGCTTTGGTGGGGAGCTAAGAGTTCGGCTTGATAAAAAACATTTTTTTGCTGATATTGACAAAGTTGAAGTAAAAAAAGTTGCCTATCTTTTTGATAACAATTCATCTTTAGATAGTGGGCTAATAAATGGAGATGCCAACTATGAGATTGAACAAAAAAAAGCCAATACACACTTAGCAGTAAGCGATGTAACCATCAAAGGTATAAATATTGACGAGGCCATTCACACTCTAGATGATGTGTTTAATTTGGATTTTATAAATATATCTAAATCCATCTTCTCTCACTACTATGATGAGGAAGAAGAACAACAAACATATATCCCTCAAATAGAGCTAGATTTTTCTTTAGAAAACGGGAAAATTAAACTTGATGATGTAGCACTAAAAACAGAGAAATTTCTCATAGTTGCTCAAGGAACTATCCAAGAGAGTGGTGATATTGAAAAACTAGAGATTAGCCTAATAGATAAGAATGGTTGCGCAATTTCCACTCAGGATATAGAAGGAAATATAAAAAATCCAACTATACTTAAAACTAGTTCAGCTCTTTTGGATCTTGCACTAAATGTTCCAACAGCGATTGCTAAAACAGCAAAAAAAATAGTTGACATTGCAGCAAATACTGTGGATGGTATAGCAAGTTTTGGATTGAAATTTATCCTACGAAGCGATACAAATGTTACTATTACTAGTGATGTTGTTTCTTCAGGTCGTTTTCTTGAGAAGTTTGTTTATGATATTATTATGCCTAGTGGATGTAAAGTTATATACTTTGGTAAAGTAAAACACCCAGCAAATTGCATAAAGGATTCAAAATGAAAAAAAATTTTAAAGCACTAAATATCAAATGTGGTGGTTGTGCAAACACCGTAAAAGAGTCTCTAAAAGAGGATTTTGGAGAAGTTGAAGTTGACTTAGAACAAGAACCTAGAGTTGTTAGTGTAGAGATAAAAGATGATGAACATGAGCAACTTTTTCGCAATAAAATGAAAAAGTTAGGTTATCCACTAGATGATGAAAAATTAGGTAAATTTGAGTCAACTGGTCTCAAAGCAAAGAGTTTTGTCTCTTGTGCTGTGGGAAAGATGAATCAATAGTTAAGAGTATATGAGATGTAAAATATCTTTATTTTGCATCTCTTTTTGTAACTTTCTTCTTTTTCTTTGAAGTAGGTTTAACATGAACTTTCTTTTTTACTCTTTTTATTTCTGGCTTTTTATGCTCGCTCTTGAGCTTTAGTTCATCTTGGTCTTTTCTTCTAATTGTTGGATCTGGCTCAAAACCCTCCACTGTTTCTTGTGGTATTTTTTGACCTATAAGTCTCTCTACATCTCTAATATCATACTTTTCATATATATCTAAAAGAGAGATAGCTTCGCCATCACGACCAGCTCTACCAGTTCTGCCAACTCTATGAACATAGTCTTCTGGGATTGATGGCAGTTCGTAGTTTATAACATATGGAAGGTCTTCAATATCAAGGCCACGAGATGCTATATCTGTAGCTATAAGAACTTTTATCTTGCCTTCTTTAAACTGGGTAAGTGTTTTTAATCTATTTGCTTGAGTTTTATCGCCGTGGATAACTCCACACTTTAATGCATCTTTTTGAAGTTCAGCAAAAAGTGCGTCAGCACTAACTTTTGTTCTTGTAAATACTAAAACCTGTGGGAAATTTCTTGAGCCAATTAGATATGCTAAAAGTTGAGCTTTTTTGTCAGAATCAACCATATATGCAACTTGGTTTATAGTATCAACCGTAGTGTTTTTCTTTGCTGTTTCAACAAAAGCTGGTTTTGTAAGTATCTGTTTTGAGAGCTTTCTAACCTTGTCGCTATAAGTAGCTGAAAAAAGTAGGCTTTGATGTCTTTTTGGAAGTTTTAGGTGGATTTTTCTTATCTCTTTTGAAAAGCCCATATCTAGCATTCTATCTGCTTCATCAACTACAAAAACTTGAATATCAGCTAAACCCATACCACTCTCCATAAGCTCCATAAATCGCCCTGGAGTCCCTACAACCACATCAACTCCACTCTTAAGTAAAATTCTTTGTGCTTCTATATCTTTTCCACCTACTATTACTGCACTCTTGATATTCATATATTTTGAATAGTTTAGTATATCTTGATGTATTTGGATTGAGAGTTCTCGAGTAGGAGAGAGGATAACTGCTCTTATGCCTTTGCTCTCATCGTCTCTTGCATTTCTAAGTTTTTGCAAAATCGGAAGAGCAAAGGCTGCAGTTTTACCTGTTCCTGTTTGCGCAGTTGCAAAAATATCGCTCTTAGCTAAGACCAATGGGATAGCTCTTTTTTGTACAAGAGTCGGCCCTTTGTAACCTAGCTCTGCTATAGCTTGAAGAAGTGGTTTTATAAGTCCTAGTTTTTCAAATGACATCTTTATTTAGCCTTATGTGAATATAAATCCGATTTTAGCATATTATTAAACAAATAAACCTACTTGCTTTATATTTGTTTAAATGAGGCGTTTACTATATTGTTATATTAGCTATTTTAAATTATCTAAATTGTAAGTTCTATAAGATATAATTTCATCACTTAAAAAACGAGTAATATTATGGTTAGAAAAAATCTCAAAAAAATCTCAAGAAGCCAAAAGCTAAAAGAGTTTATCAAAAAGTACAAGGTTCCATCAGAGTACTTATCTACGAACAGGAAGATGGTCTCAAAGGCAGTTCTTATCGGTATGTTTATAGCTTTTATACCTATGCCTATGCAGATGCTACTAGTCATCGCAATGATGCCTTTTTTTAAGTTCAATGTACCCATAGGTCTTGCTATGTGTTGGCTAAGTAACCCTTTTACTATGCCACCGATGTACTATATGGAGTATCTAACTGGTTCATTTTTTCTAGGGAGTAAACCGCTTGAAGTTGAGATGACTCTTGATTGGTTTAGTAGCAATATAGATGCTATATTTATAGATCTCTATGTTGGGGCTTTTTTCTACTCTATTGTAGGTTCGCTCTCTGCTTACTTTTTAGTAAACTATTTTTGGAGAGGCTCAGTTGAGAGAGATAAAAAACTCCACAGAAACGATAGAAAGTCATAAAGTACTTTAATACCTAAAAACCCAGAACATGTTCGCAGTTACAGAAACTTTCATTTTTGTAGGAACCACGAACTTGTTCGAGACTAGTGTGTATTTTAAGAATTATAAGGTTTGTTTAGCTTTTTTATAGTAGTAAAACCATGCAATTACGCCAACTAAACTCATAGTAAGACTCATAACTTGACCTTGAGTAATGGCTCCACAACAGATATAGCCTATCTGAGCATCAGGAGCTCTATAAATCTCTGCAATAGCCCTAAAGATGCCATAACTAATAGCATAGACTAAAATCAACTCTCCGCTAAATTTTTGGTATCTTCTATATATATAAACAACGATAAAGACGCCAAAACCCTCTAAGATAGCTTCATATAGTTGTGATGGATGACGAAGCACACCATCTACTAAAATCCCCCAGCTAACATCAGTCTCACGTCCCACTAGCTCTTGGTTTAAGAAGTTACCGATGCGACCAAAAACAAAGGCCAAAGGAACACTAAGAGCTACTAAATCCATAATGCGGCCAAATGGCATCTTATGTTTTTTAGAATAGAGATAAGAACTAATTAAAAAGCCAATAATAGCACCATGATAGCTCATACCACGAATCCCAACAAACTCACCGTTAGCAAATGGATTGAAGATTTGCCACGGATGTGAGAGATAGTAGAGAGTTTGTGTATCATAAAAGAGGATGTAACCGAGTCTTGCACCCAAAATTACACCGATTTCTACATAGATAAAATAGTTATCAATCCCCTTGAATTCTAACTTATCTCTCTTTATAAAGTACTTTCCGATGTACAAAGCACTCACAAGTGCTAAGACATACATGATGCCATACCAGTGAACTGGAAAAGAGAAGATGCTAAAGGCTACAGGGTTAAAACTCTCATAGATGTTGTTCCACGCATTCATCTACTTTCTTAGTGCCTCTGCTATGAGCTCTATAGGGTTTTTAAAAACTGTTTTTACATCTGCATAACCCATAGATGCGTTTATCTGCATCCTACAAGCACTACACTCAGCACTAACTACATCTGCTTGTGTCTCTTTTATCATCGCAGCTTTTGGAGCGCCGGCAGCTTTAGCGAAGTGATACTTCTCAGTCTGCATAGTCACTCCGCCAAAACCACAGCATCTATCTGGATCACTCATCTCAACGATGTTATAGTTTTTACTAATTAGGTTTCTAGGCTCTAAGTATAAGCCTTGCATCTTCTTAGCATGGCATGGATCGTGATATGTAACTATACGAGTATCTTTCTTTTTACTCTTTAAGAGTTGCTCTAAGTGTGTGTGGTGTTGAAGCCACTCTGTAGCCATAAAGATTTTACTTCTAATTGCGATAGCTCTTGCCTTCCACTCTGGCTGATCATGAAAATAGTGCTCATAGTCAATTTTTAGCATCGCAGAGCAAGTTGCTTCTGGAACTATAATAGCCTCAACATCTTTAGCGAAACTCTCAAAATACTCAATGTTAAACTTAGCATTATAATCAACCGTGTCAAAATCACCTGTAAAGTATGCAGGAGCAGAACAGCACTTTTGATCTTTTGCAAGAAAGGCATCTATCTCAAGAGTCTTAAGAATATAGAGCAGATCATCGCCTATACTTTTGTAGTTATAGTTAGCCAAACATCCTATAAAAATAGCCACTTTTCTTTTTCCACCATTTGAGATATTCTCAGGATATGAGTTTAAAAATGATGTTTTTGTTAGACTTGGAAAAAGTCTATCAACTTTAAGCATCGGCAAGTTAAAGCGTGAGTGCATAGAGTCTATATCAGCTCTTATCTTAAAACCACAAGTTTGAAAAACCCAGCCGAGCTTAAAAGCTATGTCATTCATCCAGCGATGACGAAGGAGTAAAAAGAATAGTTTTTTATACCACGCTATGCCAAACTTTTTAGCAATATCTGAACGAACTTGTTCTATGACCATATCTGTTGGAAGTGATTTTGGGCAGACTTCAACGCAAGCTGTACATAAAAAACAGCTCTCAAATATATCTTTAGCGTTTTTATCGAGCTCTAAATTTCCTCTTTGATAAGCGCCTAAAAGATCTAAAAAACCACGCGGAGAAGTTACCTCATCAGGGTTTACATTGTAAATGGTACAGACTGGGATACACTTTGCACACTTTATGCACTCATCAGTAACGCCTCTGAAATTAAAAATATCTTGAGCAGTTTTTGCCATTTTTTACACCGTTTTAGAAAATGTTTTAGAGTTTGCGACATGGTTTTTCATGTAGGCATCAAAAGGCATGGCGATGTTTCTAATAAGAAGAGTCCCTGTTTGACTACACTCAATGAAATTTTCATCCATACTTAGCAAATCATCATCTCTAAATGGTTTTAACGCTTCTATGGCATCTGCAAAATAACTCTTAAACTCTATATTAAAGAGCTTCTCAAATCTTTTTATATCTAGTTTGAAGTTACTCATAAGTTCCATGATGACATATTGTCTAATCTTATCATCCTCGTTTAAAACCACACCTCTCTCAAAAGGAAGTCGCCCAGCATCTATAGCCTCTTCATACTCGCCCATCACCTTAAAGTTCTGGTTATAACTATCAACGCCCTCGCCTATAGAAGTAAGCCCTACTCCGATTAAGTCCGCTCCGCCTTTAGTTGTGTAGCCTTGAAAGTTTCTATGAAGCTCGCCTTTTTCTATGGCCTTAAAAAGCTCATCTTTTGGTTTTGCAAAGTGATCCATTCCTATCATTTTATATCCATGAGAAGTTAAAAAATCTATAGTATATTGCATGATTTTTAACTTTTCATCAGGAAGAGGAAGAGTTGTCTCATCTATCTTTCTCATAGTCTTTTTAAGCCATGGAACATGAGCGTAGTTAAAGACTGCAAATCTATCAGGATCTAGCGTTAGGGCTAAGTCTAGCGTCTCTTTAAAAGTCTCTAGTGACTGGTATGGAAGTCCATAAATAAGGTCAACATTGACTGAAAGCATATTGTACTTTCTTGCCAAGTCCATCGCATCTTTTGTTATAGAGTATGGTTGGATTCTATGAACTGCAGCTTGAACTTTTTCGTTAAAGTCTTGGATGCCAAAACTTACACGGTTAAATCCAGCCTCACTCATCACTCGCATCTGATCCTCATCTATATGACGAGGATCTATCTCACAGCTTATCTCAGCATCTGCGCGAAAGTTAGGAAAATAAGACTTTATCTCTGCAATTATCTCTTTGAGTTGTGCTGCACTAAAAAAAGTTGGAGTTCCACCACCAAAGTGCATCTGAAGAACTTCACGAGAACAATCAAGATGCTTAGAGAGGATATTTAGCTCTCTTTTTAAGTAGTCCATATAGCGAATCATCTTATCTTCTTTAGAAGTAAAAACAACATTACAGCCACAAAAATAGCAGGCATTTCTACAAAAAGGAAGGTGAAAATATAGACTTATGGGACGAGCTGAGTCTTGTGACTCTAACTTTTTTATATACTCATCATATCCATAAGCATCACTAAACTCTAAAGCAGTTGGATAGCTCGTATAACGAGGTCCCGGTTTTGAGTATTTTAAAAATTTTGAAAAATCTAACATCTTGTTCTTCCTCTGTGTCCCAAAAATTCATAGCTCTCGAAAAATCTATTTTTCGTAGCTTTAGGGGGTTGTAGGGACATTTGTCCCTGCCACTAAAGCGGACGAGTTCGCTTTAGTGTGTAACATCAAATAAATGGCAATTATATCGTTATTAATTTAAAGCTAGTTAATGCTCAAATTTTCCAGCCAATCTTTGATAAACTTCACTACTTTTTAAAAGTTCATTGTGAGTTCCAGATGCTACGACCTTTCCCTTTTGCATAACTAAAATCTTATCAGCACTCTCTATGGTGCTTAGTCTATGGGCTATTGTGATGGTTATCTTATCTTTTGTGTATTCATCTAGTGCTCTTTGGATCCTCTTCTCACTCTCATTGTCAAGTGCAGAAGTCGCCTCATCAAAAAGTAGTAATGATGAGTGTTTGTAAATAGCACGAGCAATGGCTACTCTTTGTCTTTGTCCACCTGAAAGATTTGCTCCAAACTCTTCCATCATGGTGTTTATGCCATTTTCAAGCGAAGATACAAACTCAGATGCATCTGCAAGTCTTAGAGCTTCTTTGACTCTTGTCTCATCGATCTCTTGCCCATAAGCAACATTTGCAGCGAGTGAGTCTTGAAATATATATATGCGTTGAGTAACAAGAGAAATGTGTTGTTTTAGTGAGTCTTGGTTGTACTCTTTAATGTTTTTACTATTTACTAAAACTTCTCCTTCTTGTGTATCGTAAAAACGAAGAAGCATGTTTATAAAAGTAGATTTTCCACCACCACTATCTCCTACTAAAGCGATATTTTCGCCTTGTTTTATTGTCAGATTTACATCTCTTAGAGCGTAAGTATCTTCATACTTTAAAGAGACATTTTTAAACTCTATGGCTTTTATATCTTCATCTAAAATAGTCTTGCCATCAATGATTTTGTTTTTAGTATCAAGTATCTCAAAAACTCTCTCACTAGCTGCCACTGCATCTTGGATCTTTCTATATATGGAACTTATGCGGCGAATAGGCTGAAAGACAAGTCCAACTGCGGTTAAAAATGCTGTAAACTCTCCTACAGTCATCCTACCATCATAAACTTCTCTACCGCCTACAAAGATAACCATAGCAAGTCCTGCTGCACCGATGATCTCCATCATAGGCGAGACTATCTCTCCTACATAAACTGCTTTCATATTGATCTTAAAAAACTTCCAGTTCTCGCCACTAAAGCGGTCAAGTTCATGTTTTTGCGTAGCGTTTGCTTTTATGATCTCACTTGAGTTGAAGATCTCAGTTAGACGAGTAATAACATCTGCACTTTTTTCTTGTGAGCGATGAGAGTATTTTTTTAGTTTTCTTGCTATTAAAATGAGAGGGTAAATAACTAGAGGAACAAGAACCAAAGAGTAAAAAGAGAGCAACGGATTTAAGTATGTTACATAGGCTATAAGAGCTACAACTGTTAAACTCTCACGAAAGAGTTCTGGAAGCATGTTTGAGACAAAATACTCTATACGCCCAATGTCATTTATAACCCTAGAGATAAGCTCTCCACTTCTGTTTTTATACAAAAAACCCATATCCATACTGATGATTTTTGCAAGAAGTATCTCTCTAAATCTTGAAACAATATGCTGACCGATATAGTTCATGTAAACAGACTGTATATAACGCCCTATAGCTTTTAAAAAGTAGATCCCAGTAAGTCCTAGCGGTATAAGGTAGAGCATCTCTTCTTTTTTGTCGATAAACATGTCATCCATGAGTGGCTTCATAATGTGAGCAGTAGCAGTGGTAGCTGCAACTGTTAAAATGATGCCAAATAAGACTAAGAGATATTGTAGTTTATACTCTTTTATATAGGGCCAAAAACGCTTTAGTACTATCTTCAAAAACTTTTCCTATTTGTCGTGTGATTTTATGAGGTACTCTGTTACTGCTAAAGATGCTTTGTAGTACTCCTCGCACTCTTTTTGCTCTTTAGTTTGAGCTTTTTTATACTCAAAACCACCATCTTTTGCCATTATAACACCTGCATCATTAAATCCGCAATGCAAAGTGCGTGGATCTAGCAAGTTAGTTCCAATGGCGGTATATTTTTTGTCATATAGTGTAAGGTTGTAGAGTGTTGGAAAAATATCTTTGTGTGATGATGCTAAGGTAGTTTCTATCTCTTTAGTAGGCTTTAAATCATCTGGTAAGTAGATATAAAATGGTACTGTTTTTGTCTGAGTATAGTGATTATCATATCTCATTATCCCCTCAACTGTGTTGTTGTCAGCTGTAACTGCTACAACACTGTTTTTTGCTAAGGAAGAGTTTTTAACTTCATCTAAAAAACCACCTAGTGAGTCTAGTGCGTAAGCATAATCTTTAAACCTTTTTTTTGCCAGTCCTACATCTCCACTAATATGTTCACTCAACTCTTGTGAAATCTCTAAAGAGTTAGACTTGTAGTCTGATGGAATAGTATATGGTGGATGGTTGTTTGTAGTTAGAATAAATATAAACTGCGGTTCTGTTGCACTCTCTAACATTTTATAAATATAGCTATAAAGATACTCATCAAAGACTCCCCAATCATGAGTTATTTCATCTAGACTTTCACCCAAACTACTCGCAATTGCTCCCTTGCCATAAGTATTATCAAAACCTTGTCTTGACATAAAACTACCAACATTTCTCCAAAACAAATCTCCTCCATACACAAAACTTGTCTCATACCCAGCATCTTTATAAACTTTTGCACTAGCTTGAGAAAAATGTGTATTTAAATAAGCACTCTGAGCAAAAGATGTTGAGTTTGGACGAGCTGTTATATTGAGTAAAAGTGGTTCAAGTGAAACCACAGTTCCATTTGAGCTAGATATAAAAGATGTAAATAAAATATCTTCATCAAAGTGTTTTTTTAGTCTTCCCATCACATTAAAACTTTGACTTTGGTAATCAAGCAAAGGCATACCAAAGCTCTCTACCATCACAACTACAACATGAGGAAGTCTATCTTTTAGGCGTTCATCTTTTGTTGTTGTCTTTGCAAGGTTGTTTAAAAGACTTTCTCTGTTTATATCTGTTGTTTGAGTAAATACCTCAAAAGCCTTTTGTATATTTCCACTATAGCCAGCCATCTTTATGAGGTCGTAATTTTGAGATTTACTCTTTGAGTATTGATTGTAAGAGTCAAATATTGCAAAGCTTGGAGTCTGAGGAAGTTTATTTACTAAGGGGTCTTGTGAGACATCTGAAATACTATAAGCTAGTGGAAAAACTCCAACAGAACCACGACCAGTTAGTGCTACTAAAACTATAAGAGCAAGAAAAAAACCTAACTGCTTAAGCCAATTGATATTAAAGTCAAACTTCTTTTTCTCTTTTAATATTTTAAATATCATAAAATATAAAAAAGAGAAGTATGCAAGTAACATAAAACCCAAAAGTACAACATTGTAATTTTGCATTCCTGTTTTTATAAGAGCCTCAGTATCATCATCAAAAACACCAAATATCATAAGAGTTGAGTGTTCACCAAAAAAAGAGAAATATGTTAAGTCTATAAAAGTTAAAAATGAGACAATCGTTAAAAAAAGTATAAAATAGACTCTGTAAAAGGAGTAGAGATGCTTTTGCAAAGATTCTAGCTTTAAAAGCCAAACTAAAAACAGTAGCAAAACTCCTAAAGCATTTGTATATGCCATCATACTTGCATCTAGTCTAAAACCAAGAAAAAAAGCATCAAAAAGCTCCGAGTATGAGTGATCGCTTGATGTAGAGAAATTTAAAAATATATATAACCTTGAGAGTGACATAAGAATTAGTACGACTAATGTTAGAGCAAACACTCTATAAAGCAGATTTATAAGAAAGTTGAAATGTTGATATTTTTGCATGTGGAATTATACAGTCTTTAATTATATATTTAGTAAAATACACAACTTTTAAATAAGGCGTATGATGAAAAAGAGGATTTTAGTAACTGGTGGAGCAGGATTTGTAGGGAGTCATCTTTGTGAGAGACTCGCAAAAGATGAGGCAAATGATGTCTATTCATTAGATAACTACTTTACTGGCTCTAAAAAAAACCATGTACCAAATGTTAACTATATAGAGGGTTTAACCTCAGATATAGAAAGTCTCATCACATTTTCACCTGACATGGTTTACCACCTTGGCGAATACTCAAGAGTTGAGCAAAGCTTTGATGATATAGAAAAAGTTTGGAAGTTTAACAAAGATGGAATCTTTGCAGTCTTAGAATTTGTAAGAAAACATGGTTGCAAGATTCTTTATGCTGGAAGCTCAACAAAGTTTGGTGATGGAGGGCTGGGAAGAAGTGCATCACCTTATGCTTGGACAAAAGCCTCAAACACGGAACTTGTACAAAACTACGGAGCATGGTTCAATGTTCCTTACGCCATCACCTACTTTTACAATGTTTATGGGGAACGCGAAATCCAAACAGGAAAATACGCAACTCTCATAGCCCTTTTTAAAGAGAAGATGAAAAATGGCGAACCACTTACTATAGTAAGCCCTGGAACTCAAAAAAGAAACTTCACTCACATAGATGACATTATAGATGGACTAGTTCTTGTTGGTGAAAATGGCTACGGAGATGAGTTTGGCATCGGAAGCGGCGAAGCTTATAGCATCAAAGAGATAGCCCAGATGTTTGGAGGAAAGATAGAGATGTTACCAGAGAGGGCTGGGAATAGAATGAGTGCAGATGTTGTAACTGCCAAAACTGAAGCACTTGGATGGAAGCCAACTAGAAAAATCAAAGAATACATACAAGAGCAAAAAAATAATAATTGGAAATAAAGGCAGATATATGAAAGGCATAATTTTAGCAGGTGGAAGTGGAACAAGATTATACCCCATAACAAAGGGCGTGAGCAAACAACTTGTTCCAATCTATGATAAACCTATGATTTATTATCCACTTTCAGTTTTGATGTTAACTGGAATTAAAGAAGTTCTTATCATCTCAACTCCTCATGATTTACCAAGATTTGAAGACCTTTTGGGAGATGGAAGCGATATTGGTATGAGTTTTAGCTATAAAGAACAGCCTTCTCCTGATGGACTTGCACAAGCTTTTATCCTAGGAGAAGAGTTTATTGGTGATAGTGATGTTGCTTTAGTTTTAGGGGACAATATCTTTTATGGTCATGGATTAACTGAATTGCTATCTAAAAGCGTACAAAATGCAAAAGAACAGAATAAAGCAACCGTGTTTGGCTACTATGTAAAAGACCCAGAGAGATATGGTGTAGCTGAATTTAATAAAGATGGAGATGTAAAAAGCATCGAGGAAAAACCAACAAATCCCAAATCGAACTACGCTGTAGTAGGCCTATACTTTTATCCTAATGATGTAGTGAAAAAAGCAAAACTTGTACGCCCTAGTGATAGAGGCGAGCTAGAAATAACTACTCTCAATCAAGATTATCTCAAAGAAGAGAGACTCAAAGTCGAACTTATGGGAAGAGGATATGCTTGGCTTGACACTGGAACCCATGAAAGCTTGCTAGAAGCCTCTTCATTTATTCAAACTATAGAAAATCGTCAAGCTCTTAAAGTCGCTTGTATAGAAGAGATAGCATATGAGATGGGTTATATCTCAAAAGAAAAGCTTCTTGAGTTAGCTGAGCCACTCAAGAAAAATCAATATGGTGAGTATCTTATTAGAAGAGCTAAAGATGGAGTTGTAAGAAAGTGAAATTTACAAGAACTAATATTGATGATATAGTCATCTGTGAACCACAAGTGCATGGAGATACAAGAGGATACTTCGTTGAGACTTTTAGGCAAGATAAGCTTGAAGAGTTTTTAGGTTATAAAATAAACTTCATTCAAGATAATGAATCAATGAGTTCTCGCGGTGTACTTCGAGGTCTTCATTATCAACTCTCTCCGGCAGCTCAAACTAAGCTAGTAAGAGTCATAAAAGGTAGAGTTTTAGATGTAGCTGTTGATATAAGAAAAGGTAGCCAAACCTTTGGTCAACATGTAGCAGTAGAACTAACAGCTGAAAATAAAAAGCAGATGTTAGTTCCTCGTGGTTTTGCTCATGGCTTTGTAGTTTTAGAAGATGATACTATCTTTGCTTATAAGGTAGATAATTATTATTCACCAGAAAATGACAGAGGCATAGCTTTTGATGATAAAAACCTAGCAATAGATTGGCAAGTTAGGCATCACGAGTTAAAGCTCTCACAAAAAGACACTTTGCAACCTAACCTAAGCGAGACTAATGAGCTTTTTGAATATGGAGTAAATTACTATGTTTAACATCTTAGTAACTGGCTCAAACGGACAGCTTGGAAGCGAGATTAGACTCTTAAGTGAAAAAGAAAAAGATAACTTTTTTTTTACAGATAAAGATAATCTTAACATTACAGATAAAGATTCACTAAGAGATTTTGTCAAAAAGAACAATATAAATATTATAATAAATTGTGCAGCTTACACAGCAGTAGATAAAGCTGAATTAGAGGTAGGCTTAGCAGATGCCATAAACCATAAAGCAGTTAAGCATCTTGCAGAAATATCAAAAGAAAAAGAGATAAAACTTATTCACATCTCAACTGATTATGTCTTTGATGGAACAAACTATAAGCCCTACAAAGAAGGTG
>CAYWVG010000017.1:0-20891 GCA_964461645.1 uncultured Sulfurimonas sp.
TCGTTAAAGTCTTGAGAGGAGTTTATCATCTCAGCTTTGATGCCATTTTTCTTTAACGCATAGACTTGGTCTTGCATAAGAGCAATAAGTGGTGAGATGACAATCGTGACTCCATCCATCATAAGTGAGGGGAGTTGATAACAAAGAGATTTACCGCCACCTGTTGGAAGTATGGTTATGAGGTCTCTCTTTTGTATAATGGCTTCTACTGCCTGCTCTTGATAATTTTTAAAACTATCATGTCCAAAGACAGATTTTAGTAACTTATCTCTCAAAGACGTCTACTTGCTTTATCCACAACTCTTCTTCGGCTTTTTGCCACACTTGATTTACAAAAAAACCTGTAATCATAACAAAATTTTGAGTCTTGATATTTGATGTAAAAGATCTATCTTTTTCCCACATATAAATCTCTCCTCCAGTAAGAGTTTTATAAATCTTGCTATCATTTTTAAGTCTATAAGTAGTTGGTTTTGTCTCTTGTACTATCTCTTTGTCTTTTATTATCTCTTTATTTTTTAATATATCTTTTGTTGTATTTGGATTTTTTGGCATAAGGTCAGGAAAGACATTATCATCTTTTGGATATATTTTTTTCTCTTTTATAACTTCTTTTATTCGCTCTTTTACAACTACTTTTGGCTCATTTTTAGCTTTTTTCTCTAAAATGGCTATCTGGTTTTTCAAACTTATTATCTCTTTTTCTTTGGTTTTTACTTCTATTTTGTACTTATTAGTCTCTTTTTGGTTATCTTGGGCTATTTTTATCTTATCTTGTAGTTTTTTATCTAAATCACTATTTTTAGCTTTAAGAATCTCTATGGTTTTTTTATAATTTTTACTATCATACTCTTTTGTCGTCTCTACTTTTAAGATGCCTTTTGACTCCAAAGCTCTTTGGCACTCCTCGTGTTCAACTCTAAGTTTTGCTATATCATTTATGATGGATTCTATTCGTTTGAGTTCATCTCCTTGGAGTAAAGAGAGTGTTAAAAAAACTATAAAAAAGATCTTCATTTTAGCTCACCCTTTCTTAATAGTTTTGCTCCCATTTCAACATGATGGGTATAAGGAAACTGATCAAAAAGAGCCATATCTACAACCTCATGAGTTTCACAAAGCAGCTCTAAGTCTCTCAAAAGTGTCTCAGGATTACAAGAGATATATAAAATATTGTCATATTTTGATGCCATCAGACATGAGGTCTCATCCATTCCAGATCTAGGTGGATCTACAAAGATAGTGTTTATATTATAAGAGTTTATATCGATATCCCTCATCCTTGTAAACTCTCTTTTTCCTTCTATCGCCTCAGTAAACTCTTCCACACTCATTCTTAAAAACTCGATATTTGTCACTTCATTTAAGAGCATATTTGTTTTTGCAGCATTGATAGAAGATTTTGATATCTCAGTAGCTAGTACCTTTTTAAAAGATTTTGCAAATGGTATAGTAAAATTACCAGCTCCACAATAGAGCTCTAGCAAATCTCCATCACAAGATGCCAAGGAGTTTGTAGCCCACAAAATCATCTGCTCATTTACCTTAGAGTTTGGCTGAGTAAAACTGTTTTCTATATAGTTAAACTTAAAAATCTCCCCGCCAACATTTAGATGCTCAGTTATATAGTCTTGTCCAACCACAAGCTTTTGCTTACGGCTTCGCCCTATAACGAAGATGCCAAGCTCATCTGCCATCTCTTTTGCCTTAGCAAGCCACTCATCGCCTAATTTTCTATGATATATCAAAGAGACTACAATCTCGCCACTGCTTGAGCTTAAAAAGTCTGCTCCAAAGAGCTTAAAGCCAATATCTTTTTCTTTTATGGCAACTAAGAGCTTTGGCATCAACTTCGAGATATGTAGATTTACCTGCGGGCATTCGTCAACTAAGACCACACCCTTATGTTCTAGGTGATTCATTGCATAGAAGATTTCATCCTCTTTATGCCAAATCTTAAACTCACTTCTTGAACGATAGTGCGATGTTGGGGATTTAAAAACAGAAATCTTGCCATCGTAAAAGGGTTTAAATCTCTGTGTGTTTAACTCTAACTTATTATTTAACTGAGCTTCATATCCATCTTCATAGACTCTACAAGCCCCGCACTCACCAAAATATTTACAATCCATTATCTTCTCACTTTATCGTCGCTATTAGGTTACCTATGAGCAAGTTCCAACCATCTATTAGAACAAAAACGAGTATCTTAAAGGGCAGCGATATCATAACAGGTGGTAACATCATCATACCCATAGACATAAGTATAGAGGCAACAACCATATCTATAACCAAAAATGGTAAAAAGAGTAAAAATCCAATCTCAAAAGCGGTTTTTAGCTCACTTATAACAAACGCTGGGATAATTACAGAGAGAGGCACATCAGCTACTGTAGCTGGGTTTTGCATCTCTCTTATCCTAAAAAATAGCGCTAAATCTTTTTCTCTAGTGTTTCTAACCATAAAGTTTTTAAATGGTAAAGTAGTCTTCTCAAACGCCTCTTCATAACCAATCTTCTCTTCTATATATGGCTTAACTCCAACCTCATAAGCCTCTTTTCCAATAGGCTCCATCACAAAAAAAGTCAAAATCATCGCTAGCATCACAAGAAGTTGAGTTGGTGGAACTTGCTGAGTTCCAAGAGCTTGTCTTAAAAATCCAAACACTATAACAAAACGAGTAAATGTTGTCATCACAAGTACCATACTCGGAGCTAAAAAAAGGAGTGTTAAAACTACTAAGACGTTTAGTGAGCTTACAAGTTGCTGTGGAGTATCGGGGGATGAAAGAGCAAAATTCATAGTAGGAATAGTTACAGCTTCAGCGCCGAGAATAGATGCCAAAGCTAAAAAGACAAAAAAGATTCTTATCATTATTTGGTAGATGCCTTATCTAGGATAGATTGTTTAGCTTTTGCTTCATCATCTCTTTTACCACCATAAAAATGTAACTCTACTCTACGGTTTTTCTCTCGTCCAGCCTTTGTTACATTTGTAGCCAATGGTTTATACTCAGAAAATCCTGCCGCACTAATTCTTTTTGGATCAACTCCGTCTAAAAGAAGTTCTTGAAGCACTGAGATTGCACGAGCCGATGAGAGTTCCCAGTTATCTTTATATACGCTATCACTTGATGGAGGTAGGTTGTCTGTGTGACCTTGAACACTCACTTGCATAGCGTTTGGAAGTTCATCAACTATGAGTGCTACTCTTTTTAAAAACAAAAGTGCATCTTCATTTTCTATAGTCGCACTTCCTGATTTAAAGAGTAGTGAGGCTGGTAGTTCTATAACAAAACCCTCTTGAGCCTCTTCAACTGTGATAGCAGGTCCGTGACCTTTATCTATCATCTCGTTTGCATCCATCGCAGCTTGAGTAATTCTATTTACTGCTTCAGTAGTCTCATCTTGAGCTTCTATCGGAGTTGACTCTTGGATTCTTCTTTTTGAAACTTCTGTCTTTGTACCACCCTCTAAAACACTCATCGCACCAGAAAGAGATCCAATGGCTTCAGAGATTTTTTTAGCATCCATACTAGACATTGAAAGAAGTAAAACGAAAAAACATAGAAGCAAAGACATCAAGTCTCCAAAGGCTGCTAACCAGTTAGGAAGACATCTCTCACACTCAGGACATTTGTTCTTTTTAGCCATTATCTACTACCCATAACACTAGTCAAACTGACTAACTCTATCTTTTGGAGCAAGATATGCCAAAAGCTTAGCCTCTAAAACACGAGGTGCATCTCCTGATTGAATAGACATGATTCCAGAGAGTATCATCTCTTTAATTAGAGTCTCTTCCTCATTTCTAATACCCAGTATTATCGCAATAGGAGTTCCTACGACGTTACCAATGATGGCACCATACATTGTAGTAAGAAGCGCAACTGCCATAGATGGACCGATAGCAGATGGATCAGCCATATTTAAAAGCATAGCAACAAGACCGATAAGCGTACCTATCATACCCATAGCACCTGCAAGGGCTGCCCACTGACTAAACATAGAGCCATTTACAATATGCCTCTGGCTAGTTCTTTCCATATCTATCTCAAGAAGCTCACGAATTGTATCTGGTTCACTTCCATCTATCGCCATAGAGAGACCTTTTCTCAAAAACTCGTTTTGCTCGGAGTTTACTTCACCCTCAAGAGCCAAAATGCCATCTTTTCTTGCTTTTGTAGCAAAATCAACTAGTTTTTTAATAAGTGCTACTTCATCTTCAGTAGATGGTTTAACAGCCACCATAAAAACTTTAGCAAAATTCTTCATCTGTGCTGGCTTAAAGGCTATAAGTAAAGAGCCTATACTACCACCAATAACAATCAAAACAGAGGGGATGTCTATATATGGACCTATTCCCACACCCATTGACATAGCACCTAGTAAAAGAGCTAAAACCAGAACTATACCAATAACCGTACCTAAATCCATTCAAATACCTTAAGAGTAAATATTGCGCTTATAATACCACAAAAAATATTAGACACTTATCATTTACTCAAAAAATAGAAAATTTAAAAATGCATACTTGCACAAAAAACATAACTATCCTTAAAACTTCAAATATAGATAAAAAATAAGTTTATTTATCTAAAGTATAAAAACTGTATAATTTCGAAAAAATTATAAATAAAGATTTACACTATGTTTGAATATTTATATAAAAAACCACAAAAAAGTGCTTTTTTTATCATCCTAGCTTTAGCCCTCTTTTCAGCCGTTTACAATGCTTTTTTACCACTGCATGGTGATGAAGCATACTACTGGATGTGGAGCCATCATCTTCAAGCTGGGTACTATGATCATCCCCCTTTAATAGCTTATATGATCTATCTAACTAACTTTATATCTCAAGATGAGTGGGGTGTTAGACTTGTAAATGTTTTTTCTATGAGTATTGCAGCTCTATATGTTTTTAAGTTAGCAGCAGAGATGTTTGATGAGAGAGTTGCACTAAACGCTCTACTGATTATCTCTAGTGTTATCTTAGTCCATGCGGGTTACATCATAACTACACCTGATTCGCCTTTGATACTATTTTCTTCTATGGCACTCTATTACTCTTATAAAGCTCTTTTTTTTGGTAGTACAAAAGACTATGCATTAACTGGCATAACTCTTGGACTTATGATGCTGAGTAAATACACAGCTATTTTGTTTGTCTTTATTTTGTTAATCTTTATACTATTAAAAAAGAGAGAGGCTCTTTTAAAATTAAACTTCTATTTAGCGATATTTTTGGCTTTTATTGTTGTTTTTCCTATGATTTGGTGGAACTATCAAAATGACTGGATCAGTTTTTCTTTCCAGATAAATCATGGAACCACAGAGACATTTGAGATATATCCACACCTCTTTTTTGACTTTTTAGCTGGTCAGTTTGGCATCTTCTCACCAGTATTTACAGCTGTGCTTTTTTTCTTTTTAGTAAAAGAAAAACTCTACTACAAAGATGACAAACTCTTTTTTCTAAGCCTTAGCACTGCTTTTATCATACTCTTTTTTCTATATAAGAGTCTCTATACAAGAATGGCACTAAACTACTCTGCACCAGCATATATTTCAGGGGCTATTCTTCTTGCGTACATATTTGAGAAATACAATCTCAAAAAAACTTTTAAAGTCGGGCTCATTATTGCAGTAGTTCTAAGTATTATTGGTAGATTTATGTTTTTGTTCTATTTAGAAGTAGTTCAAGATAGAATGTATGGCAACAAAGAGGCGGTAAAACTCTTAGAGACTCACGCGAAAAAAGGTGATAGTTTTTATGGCGATCATTTAACTATAGCCGCATACTTAAAATACTATCTTTTAGATCATCCAGATACAGATGTAGCACCTATAAGTAGATTTTCTCAGTATGATATGTGGAGAAGGGAGAACTATTTAAAAGATGGCTTAGTTCTAACAACAGACCCAGAAGAGGTGCGCCTAAAAGAGCTTTACAATGAAGTTAGTCTTATAGACACTTATGTCGCAAAAAGTGGTATCTCTAAGACAAAAACTCTCTATATCTATAGAGTTGGCGACGCAAAATAGTTAATTAATAGTTTTTTAGTTAAAATCACAGCATTATTAAAATATGGTTGAGTATGAAAAATATCATTAAATTTGTTATCACTGCTGTTATGTTCTACTTCTTATTTCAGTATGTTGACTTTGAAAACCTTGTGGGTATTTTGGCTAAAAGTCATGGTGGAACTATATTTATAGCCCTACTTTTTCAACTTGCAAGCACATATTTAGCAGCTTATAGATGGCGACTTATCATGCAACTCTTAGTCTTTAAAGAGAGTGTCTCATACTATGTAAAGAGCTACTTTAAAGCATCTTTTTTTAACCAAGTGTTACCAAGTAGCATAGGCGGAGACGCTGTTCGCATCATAGACTTAACTCAAAAAGGGTATGATAAAAAAGACTCCTTTTATGGCGTATTTGTAGATAGAGTTGTAGGACTTGTAGGTCTTTTAGTCTTAAACCTTTTAGCAACTATACTCTTCTTTGGAACTTTTGATAGAGATTTCTCACTCCTTATTATCATCATAACTGTGGGTGGGATTAGTGGTTTTACTCTCTTGTTTCATCTTGAGAAAATTACATTTTTAGCAAAATATAGAGGACTTGACCTCTTTGCTAGATTGGCTAAAAGGTTGAATAGGCTCTATGCAGATAGAACTATACTTTACAAACACATTGCCATCTCTGTTGGTGTACATCTCTTAACTGTTTTATCACTCTACTCATTAGCTCTAAGCATAGATTTTCATCTCTCTTTTCAAATCTTTCTTATAGCTATACCTCCTGTATTTTTACTAACTATTGTGCCTATTTCTCTTGCTGGTTGGGGAATTAGAGAGGGTGCTATGGTTGGTATTTTTATGCTAGTTGGAGCAGATGGAACAAAAGTTATGGCTATGAGTATCCTTTATGGCATACTTCTCATCATCGCATCAATCCCAGGGGCATACTTCTGGGTAAAAAGTAAAAGAGCAACTTAAAAACAACAAAGGAATCAAACTATATGAATATAGATACAATGAGAAATATAGACCACTATGCTGGAGTACCACTGACTTTTTTAGGCACTATCATCAAAAAGTCTATTGAATTTTTCAATCCTCCAAAAAATATAAAACCTAAAAATGTTCTTCTTATAGAGCTCTCAGAGATGGGTAGTGCCATCATTGTGGATCCGGCTATGAGGAAGTTAAAGGGCGAGATAGAAAAAGAAGATGGAGAACTATTCTTTGTTATATTTTCTAAAAATAAGGTTAGTTTACAACTCCTAGGTACTGTAAAAGAGCAAAATATTTTCGCTATTGATGAGAGCTCTATCATAAGCCTAGCAAAAAGCTCGTTGGACTTTTTAAAGTGGTGTAGAGAAAATGAGATAGACTCGGTTATAGACCTAGAGTTGTTTTCAAGATTTACTGCACTTCTTACTGCCTCTTGTGGAGCAGTTAACTGTGTAGGCTTTCACTCATTTCACAATGAAGGACTCTACAGAGGCGACTTTTTAACAAAAAAAGTATCTTACAATCCTCATCAGCATATCGCTAAAAACTTTATCTCTTTAGTTGATGCGCTACTTAGCCAAAAGGATGAGCTTCCATATACAAAAAGAGTTATTGGTGATGATGAGATAGTTATAGCAAAAGCTACCATCAGTGATGATGAAAAACAGAGCGTACTAGGAGTTATCTCAAACCTATATGATGGTTTTGACAAAGATAAAAATCCTATCATCCTAGTAAACTCCAACGCTTCAGACCTGCTTCCACAAAGAAGATGGGAGAGAGAGAACTATGGAGATGTTATAAAACTAATCTTACAAGAGAACCAAGATGCCATTATATTGCTAACAGGTGCGCCTGCTGAGTATGATGGAGCACAGCTTCTTTGTAAATATGTCTCAGATGAGAGATGTATAAACTTTGCTGGAGCTATAAAGTTTTTACAACTTCCTGCTCTTTATTGCCTAAGCCATTTTATGCTTACAAATGACTCTGGACCTGCACACTTTGCTTCCATCACTGATATGCACACTTTTGTTATCTTTGGACCTGAGACACCAGCGCTTTACTCTTCATTAGGGCCTACAACTCCTATATATTCTCATATGGCTTGTAGTCCTTGTGTAAGTGCATCTAACCATAGAAAAACACCTTGTATTGATAACCAATGTATCAAGATAATAACTCCAGAGTGGGTTTTTAACACCCTAAAACCAAAGCTTGATGAACTTAAGAGCTAAAGAACATCATAAGTTTTTATACTTCATTGCATTTGTCACTCTTTTGCGTCTCATGCTCGCTCCTTTTGTGGGGCTTGGAGTAGATGAAGCACACTATGTTTTATACGCATTAAACCTTGATTTGAGCTATTTTGACCATCCCCCTCTAGTTGGATGGACTCAGTATATCTTTACCTTTATCTTTGGCTATGGAGAGTTTGGGGCTAGAGTTGCGGCTATTTTTATAGGTGCGATTAGCTGTATCTTTATCTATAAACTCATCTTTGATATAAACAGAGACTCAAATGAAGCTTTTGTTGCCATCCTAGCCCTTAGTGCTTCTTTTTTGTTCAATGCTCTATTTTTGATGCTTATGCCAGATACACTTTTGTTTTTACTTATTCTTCCTATCATCTTTACAACCATAGAGATAGAGAAAAACGAAAAACTCTCTTCATGGCTTCTTTTGGGCTTTTTACTCGGCCTAGCTGGACTTGCAAAATACACAGCTATTTTATTTGTAGTGCCAATAATTCTATATGTAATCATAAAAAAGAGATATGACTTATTTTTATCACCAAAACTCTTAGTAGCAGTTGTTTTAGCCTTTCTTATGATACTTCCTGTTCTTATCTGGAATATAGAAAATGACTTTTCAAGCTTTGCATATCAAAGCTCCCATGTAGTTGGAAGTAGCACGATTAATTGGAATGGCTTTTTAAACTCACTCCTCTCCCAACTAGGCGCTTACAATCCTCTCTTAGCTCCTTTAGCCTTTTTTGGGCTATACAAAGCATTCGTGAGTAAAAATTCCGCCCTTTTTCTTAGTTCCCTTTTTGGCTTAGTCTTGATTGCATTTTTTACTTACGCATCTCTATATGAAACTGCACTTCCTCACTGGTCAGCTCTTTTTTATCTGCTTTTTATTCCTATTGGCTCTTATTTTTTCTTACAGATATCTAAAACTTACCTAAGAGTAGCTATAGGCTTTGGACTTCTTCTTAGCCTTTTAGCTTATGGAGAGTTAGCTTTTAAAGTTATTCCATTTAAAGATTATCAATCTCCTCATCGTGATATTTATGGCTGGGATATAATCATGCAAGAGACAAACAAAGAGGCTAAAAAATCACAAACTAAGGCCATCGCAGTAACAAACTGGTCTCTTGCATCTAGAGCTATCTACTATAACCGCTCATATACTTCACAAGTCTATCTCTTAGATGCAAGAGATGACCAGTTTGATGTTTGGCAAAAGCATGACCCTATAGGAGAAGATATCATAATTATCAACACCCACGCTTTTAAAAAAGATATACAAAGCTATCTTTTGTGCGATGAAGTTATCCCAAACAACAAGTTTGATATAATCCTAAACAATTCAAAAGTAAATACAGTAGAGCTAATTACTTGCAAAAACTACCAAGGTCTTAAATGATTTTTTCAAAACAAACTTACGCTGTCTATATTTTGACCCTTATATTCTTTATATTTATTTCCTACTTCTACATAGATATCCCTGTTGCTAGATATTTTTTAGCTAATGTAGAGACTTATCAGGAGCTTGGCCGTTTTATAAGTATCTTTGGCGAGTCACATTGGTATTTTGCTACTGCAATATTAGGCTTTTTATTTTTTAAATATTACAAGCCAAATGAGCTTTACAAAAAAAGATTTCTTTTTTTACTCTACATAAATTTATTCTCAGGCCTTATTAGCCTCTTTTTAAAATGGATGTTTGCAAGAATGAGACCATGGGGGCTAAGAAATGACGGCGATGAGTTTGGATTTTTAGCATTTTCAAACTTTGACCTTGGGTTTTTGCAGAAGATGAAACTACACTATATCACCCTTTTAGACTCTCCTACTACTTTTACATCATTTCCATCAGGTCACACGACTACAATCTTCGCTGCTTTTACCTATCTTGTGTTACTATTTCCAAAATATATTTACTTGTGGTTAAGTCTTGGGATAATCTTCTCAAGCAGTAGAATTTTAGCAAATGATCATTTTGTTAGCGATATCTTTGCAGGAGTTTTAGTTGGGACGCTCTCAACTATGTTTTTGTACTCAAAAATGAAAATTTGAGTTTAATTTTTGTGAGAAGATAGATTGAAAAGTTTTTTCAAAACAGTTTTTAAGTTTATTGTTGTTGTCGCTTTACTTTATGGCATAGGAAGATTTGGTGTTATCACTTATGATAGCCATGTCTTTGTACCTCGCGCGCCATATACTGTTATGCAGACGCAAGATTCTATAACCATAAAATGGCAGTCTCCTGAGTTTGAAGTTGGCTCCGTAGAGTACGGCTTTTTCTCTGATGCGCTTGATAAAATTTTAGTAGACGCTAAAAAAACCAAAAAGCATTCCATCACTATATCTGGCTTAAATGAGTGCACAAAATACTATTACAAAGTCTCATCTAGTTCTATGTCCATAGATAATGAAGATAGAAGTTTTAAAACACTTTGTAAGACAAAGGACACCCAAAGACTTTGGGTTATTGGAGATAGTGGTAAGGCTGGAGATAACCAAAAAAAAGTTTATGAAGCTATGCTTAACTTTATAGAGCATGATTTTAACAAGCTCAACATGTGGGTTCTTCTAGGCGATAACGCTTATACAAGTGGTTCTCAAAAGCAGTATAATGAGAGTTTATTTAAGCCTTATGCGGAGCTTCTAAAAAGATTTACGCCTTGGGCTGTTATAGGAAACCATGATGCTAGAAGGTGGGCTTTTTACAACATATTTGACTTCCCTACTAAGGGTGAGAGCGGAGGAGTTCCAAGTGGTAGCGAGAAGTTTTACTCCCTTGAGAGTGGAAATCTGCACTTAATTATGCTTGATAGTGAGATGTACCGTATAGATAAAAACTCCGATTTAGCAGCGTGGCTAAGAGAAGATTTGAAAAAAAATACAAAACCGTGGGTTATAGTAGCTCTTCATACCCCTCCATATACAGATGGCGGACATAAATCAGACAGTGATTATGATAGTGGTGGAAGACTTAAAAAGGTGAGAGAAAACTTAGTTCCTATCTTTGATGAATATGGAGTGGACTTAGTTTTAAGCGGTCATTCACATGGTTATGAACGTTCTAAACTTATTGTTAATCATATAGAAAAAAGTGACACTTTTGGCAAGCATAACATCGTTCAAGATGCTAAGAGTTGCTATACAAAGTCTATCAAACCAAGTAAAAACAGCGGAACACTCTACCTCGTTTGTGGTTCTTCTTCAAAGCTAGATAGAGCAACTTTAAAACACCCCGCTCTTCCTTTTGCACATGAAGAGATGGGCTCACTCATCATTGACATAACTCCAACAACACTAAACTCAAAGTTTTTAAGTATAGATGGCGAGATTTTAGATGAGTTTACAATCAGAAAAGATAACATTCCTTGCAAAGAGAAAAGATGAACAAAAAAGATTTAAGTATCGTAATTTTAGCTGCTGGAAAAGGCAGTCGCATGAAGTCAAACAAGGCAAAGGTACTTCATAACATAAGTGGTAAACCAATGCTTTATCACATCATTAAAACTGCACAAGAGATTTCAGACGACATAACTGTTGTTGTTGCACACCAAAAAGAAGAAGTCATAAAAGAGTTAAGCAAATTTTTTAAAAACATAAACTTTGTTACTCAAGATGCACAGAACTTCCCTGGAACTGGCGGAGCTATGATGGATGTAAAACCAAAAAGAGACAAAGTTTTAGTCTTAAATGGTGATATGCCGCTCATCTCTGCAGATGCGCTAAGTGGTTTTTTAAGTAGCGATGCAAAAATTATCATGTCTATATTTGAGTTACAAAACCCTGATGGATATGGTCGTGTTATCATTGAAAATAGTGAAGTCTTAAGGATAGTTGAGCATAAAGATGCAAATGAGCAAGAGCTAAAAGTACAGAGTGTAAATGCTGGCATCTACGCTTTTAGCTCATCTGTACTTAAAAAGTACATCCCACTTCTAAAAAATGACAACGCCCAAAAAGAGTACTACTTAACCGACATTATCTCACTAGCAAAAGCAGATGCCATCAGCATCTCTCCTCTTTTGGTTGATGAAGAACATTTTAGAGGAGTAAACTCTAAAGAAGATTTAGCAGAGTGTGAAGTTATTATGCAAGATAAAATAAAATCATACTGGATGAGAGAGGGAGTTGTTATGCAACTTCCTCATACTATCTATATAGAAGAGAGTGTGAAGTTTGAGGGCGAGTGCATAGTAGAGAACAACTGCCGTATAACTGGGGACACACTTATCTCAAACTCTCATATAAAATCATCGAGTGTTATAGAAGATAGTCGCATCATAGATTCAGATGTAGGACCACTAGCCCACATACGTCCAATGTCAGAACTTAAAAATACTCACATAGGAAACTTTGTAGAGGTTAAAAAAAGCACACTTATAGGCGTTAAAGCTGGGCACCTAAGTTATATTGGAGATGCAGAAGTTGGTGAGGGGACAAATGTCGGTGCTGGCGTTATTACTTGTAACTATGATGGCAAGAAAAAATATAAAACCATCATTGGTAAAAATGTTTTTATAGGAAGTGACTCTCAACTTATAGCTCCACTTGAGGTTGAAGATGATGTGATGATAGCAGCTGGAACTACAGTTTCAGGGCTTAAAGTACAAAGTGGAGTTCTAGCCATTAGCCGACCTGAACTAAGGATTATTAAAGATTTTTATTACAAATTCTTTTTTAAGAAGTAATTTATAAAACTTATATAACTTTTTTAGATACAATTCATTTTTAAGCATATTATACTTTAAACAACGGGAAAAAACATGAATAATTCCACTCTACAAAATTCTGCACATTCTAATACTCTGCAATTAATCCTTTTTGGATTAGGCCTTGTTTTAGAGGTCTTTATCTTTGACTTCTCTTTTCTTATGGTAGGCATTGTAATAATTCATATTATCTTAGCGCTCTATCTTCGTTCTCAACTACTTCTACTAAAAGAAGCTATTGAAAAAACTACTGAATCTATGACTAAACTTAGCCATGGAGACTTTGAAGTTGTGGCTCCAGAGATGGGCAAAGCTGAGATCTATGAACTAGGAGTTGAATTTAACTCTATGATAAAACAGCTAAAGCACTATATGAAAGAGACTATAAAGGCTATTCATATAGCAGAAGATACTTCAAACTCTTACTACGCTGATGCAACTGGGCTCAACCCTGCCCTAACACAAGCAACTCAAGCTATCAACAACTCTGTAAAAACCATAGAGGAAGGATATAGAGCACAAGTAAGAGGCAATTTTAGTGAAAAGCTACATGATTTAGGTGGTGGAATATCTCATAGTTTAACTCTAATCCAACAAAATCTTTTGAATAATTCTCAAGAGGTAAATAAAATATCTGATATGTCAAGTCAAACTTCAAAAGAAGCAAATAACTCTTTAGAAACTATGCAAAATGTGCTTGGACTCTTTGGTAATCTTAGCCATAAAATAGATGCAACAAGCAATAACATAGATTCTCTCTCAGAGAGATCAAAAGAGATATCAGCTATAGCAGATATTATCAAAGACATTGCAGAACAGACAAACCTCTTAGCACTAAATGCAGCTATAGAAGCAGCAAGAGCTGGTGAGCATGGACGAGGATTTGCAGTAGTTGCTGATGAAGTAAGAAAACTAGCGGAGAGAACCCAAAAATCAACTCAAGAGATATCTATAACCATCCAAACTCTTCAGCAAGAAACACAAGAGATCCAGTCAAACTCACAAGAGATGGCAGATATATCACTAAATGTTACTAACACTATAGATGACTTTGCACAAACACTTAAAAAGTTTCAAACAAATGCTCAAGACTCAGCTGCATATGCTAGTTTTATTCGTGATTCATTATTTATGGTTCTTGTAAAGATAGACCATATCCTTTTTAAATCAAACGCATATACTTCAGTTTTATCTAACGAGGTTAAAGCTCAGTTTTCAGACCATACACAGTGTCGTTTAGGTAAATGGTACTTATCTGAAGGTAAAGAGAGATATGGACATACTAAAAATTACTCAACGATTGATTCACCTCACTCAAAAGTTCATTCAAATGTTATTAAAAACATAGAACTCATAGGTAATAGCAACATATTTGAAGGAAATATTGAAAGTGATATTATCAATAACTTCAAAAATATGGAAAGTGAAAGTGAAAAACTCTTTGAAATTTTAGACTTAGTTGTCAATGAATTAGATCCTACTAAAAGAATAAACAACTAGACTTTTGAAGATTTTTTCTCTTCTTTTCTTGGAGCATCATATTTTAATATTAAAACTCATAGCTAGAGAGAAAATTTAGTATAGATGCCCCCAAAGTGCCAAAACATACTCTAGCAGGAGAATATACACTAATTGTAGTTGCTGTAGATTAGAGCAATACTCTAAGGAACTCCTGCATTTCAAACCTATTAGTTGAAATTTATCTAAGAGATATAAATTTTAAAGTTCTTCCACGCTGATAGGCTTTGAAAAAAAATATCCTTGAAAATATTTACATCCAATTTCTAATAGTTTTTCGTATTGTTCTTTGGTTTCTACTCCTTCAGCAATAACTTCTAAACCAAATTGTTCTCCTATACTAATAATAGTCTTCGTAATTATTTCATCGTTTATATCTACGGTCAAATCTCTTATGAAAGATTGGTCTATTTTCAATTCATCTATAGGCAGTTTTTTAAGATAAGATAAAGAAGAATAACCAGTTCCAAAATCATCAATAGATAGAGAAAATCCCATCTCTTTTAATTTATGTAGCGTATCTAAAACCTTATCAATATTTTTTATTAATAAACTCTCTGTCAGCTCTAGCCTTAACATAGCTGGATTGATATCATTTTTATCAACAATATTTTTAATAATTGATATAAAGTTATCCAATTCAAACTGTTTAGAGCTTACATTTATAGAAATTCTCCAATGCTTTTTTATTTCGTCAGTTTTCCATATATTTATTTGCTTGCAAGCTTCATTCATAATCCACTCTCCAAGAGGGATAATAAGTCCACTCTCTTCAGCTAAAGGTATGAAATCAGCAGGCGAAATCATACCTCTTGTTGGATGATTCCATCTTATAAGAGCTTCTACCCCTATTATTTCTTCTTGCGAATTTGAAAAAATTTGTGTCTGATAATACAAGCTCATTAGATTTTTATCTATTGATTCTTTTAAGCTATCAATTAGTTTTATCTTATCTTTCATCAACTTTTGCAACTTTGGATCAAAAAAGCAAAAAGTATTTTTTCCATTTCCTTTTGCATTATACATAGCATTATCAGCATGTGATATTAATCTATCAACAGATGTACTATTGTCATTAAATAGCTTAATACCTATACTCGCACTAAGTTTAAATTCATAGTTGTCTATATAATACAAATCTTTTAAATTATCAAGAATTTTTTGTGATATTTTTTCAAATATTTTAATTGCGTTTATTTTATCTTTTTTACTTGTTTCTACTAAAATAATAAATTCATCTCCACCTATTCTAGATGCTACATCTTTATTTTGCAAAGAATTTTTGATTCTATTTGAAACTTCAATTAGTAATTTATCCCCTATTGCATGTCCAGACTTATCGTTAACTCCTTTAAAATTATCAAGATTTATAAATAAAAGAGCATTATAAAAATTTGTTTCTTGGCTTTTTTTAATAGAACTTAAAATAGATTTTTTCAAAAGTGTCCTATTAGCTAACTTTGTTAGTGAATCATAATTAGCAAGTCTTAAAACCTCTTCTTCAAGTTTTTTTTGCTTAGTGATATCTATACCCACTTGAATTTTTGCTTTTTTATTTTCCTTCCACTCTACTATACAGTCATTAAATAGATAGTATTTTCCATTTATAGAATTTTTGTTTTCCCACTCAAAAGTCGTTCCTATTAGATTAGAAAGAGGAACTTTTTGTTGTTGAATAGGGCAAAAAGAGCAAGGCGATTTTTCATTTTTTTGAAGAGTTTTATAGCAAATTTTTCCAGTTATATCACCAAACTCTTTTTTACATCTATCATTTGCATATAATATTTGATGATTTTCTAGATCAATAACATAAATAAAAGCTCCTGTATTGTTTACAATCGTTTCCATTGAGTCGAATGTTTTAATATCATACATATTTATCTCTCAAATGGTAGTTGATCTAATAACTCAAACAATTTTTCACTTGAAGACTCTGCAATATTAAAATTTTGTATAATTTTATCAGCATCTTTACAAATACCGCTCTTTATACACTCTATTGCATCGATTATATTTTGATGTACTAATTTATGAGGATTAAGCATGTCTTTATAGCTTTTTGTATGTCCAAACCTATCTTTACCTATTCCACTATCGTACCACTTACCTAATCTACACTCATGATGATTTGAAAATTGTATTTTATCATCTTCATGAATAAAAGCACTATAGGCATTTGCTTTAAATAATAGATGGTCAAGCTTAACTAACCCTATAAATGTTTCATCAAGTATACTATCTATAGAAAGTGCGATTTTTTCACCATCATCAGCAAATTCCTGAAGAGTTAGCTCAAAGTCATTTGTCAGGCTTTCAGATTTTTGGGCTATTGATGTCATAGTTTCAGATTTTTCTGTTATATTATGGGATTCTTGTTTTAATGTATTGATAGTTATCTCAACTTCTTTAGTTGCCTTCTGGGTTCTCTCAGCCAACTTTCGCACCTCATCTGCAACGACGGCAAATCCTCGTCCATGCTCACCTGCTCGTGCTGCTTCTATCGCAGCATTTAGAGCAAGAAGATTTGTCTGATCTGCTATATCATTGATAAGTATCATTAAAGATGAGACATCATTTATGCCTTCTGTAAGCCTTGAGACACCTTCATTGGATTCAGAAATTGATTCCATAAGGATTATTAAGTTTTCAGAAATTGAAAAGACACTTTTTCTTGATCCAAGTGATGAATTTTTGGAATGTTCTTGCATATCAGTTAAGAGATCTATATTTCCTGAAAAATCTTTTTGGATAATACTTATATTGCTTGTACAACCTGATAATAGTAAATCAACAAGTGATTCCTTTAGCTCTGAACTTTTTACATGTTTTTGTAAACTTTGTATTTTTTCTTCTAATATTTAAATAGTTTGAATATGTTCCTCATTCAACTTACTAAATTCTTTATTCTCACTGAGGAGTTCATTTATTCTTTTATTTAAATGACTTGTTTTTTTCATACAAAACATTAACATTTCCTTATATAATATAACAAAAAATTGGAGATAATAGAATATAATTATTTTAATATAAAATAATTGATTTAATGTTAATTTTAAGTATAATTTTTATTAATTTCAATTGTATGGGAAGTTTAGTGCTAATATTCAAAAAATTTGTAACTTTAAAAATTGATGTGAGGAAGTTTTATATTGCTTTTTATAATGTAAAAAGCAAGGCAAATGTATTTAGCCTTGCTCTGTATCAACTACTCTACGTTAAAACGTTTAATCTTAAGTGTAGTAAATTTAGTCAATTCTTTTTCATCTTGAAGATTTAGGTTTTCAACCGCTTTAGGGTTTACAAGATAGTAACCTAAGCTTACTTCTACTATATCACCACTAACAAGTTTGTCCTCATAGTTTATAGTTCTTTTTTCATTTGCTTTAAGCATAGTGTCTTTTACAACTTCAGTTGCTAACCACGGCATAGATGGTTTGCCATCAGTTCCTATAACTCTTACAAATGTATGGGTTTTTAACTCAGTTTGTTTTGTATCTCTGATGAGTGTTACTCTAAGTTGTGCGACTCTTAATGGATGAGTCATAAAGTCATGTGGAGCTTTATTTTGTACAACTACTTCAAACCCTTTATTAGAGTTTTTAAACTCAAGCTCAACATATTGACTAAGCATTTCAGGTTTAACTCTAGCACCTGCAAAACCATGATAAGTATGTTGTTTACTCTTTCTTACAGTCGTTGCTGTTCCATCAATCTTTGGCATATGACAAGAGATGCAGTTTGTCTCTTTATCTTTTGCACCATCTTCTTCTATACTACAAACATTAAACTCATGTGAATTTTGTCTATGTGAATGACATCCCATACACATTTGACCATTGTAAAAAGACTCATTTGTATAGTCTATATCATGATAAGCTGATCCTTTTGTAGTTTTGTTCCCCCACCAAGAACTTGTTGTTTCATGCTTAACTATTTCACTCTCTCTTCCCTTTTCTGCTGAGAAAAAAGTTTTATCTTTGTCTGTGTAAATATTTTTGTTAGACTTTGCATGCTTTTCTACATTAGTAATAGTATGACAAGAGATACAAGTAATGCCCTCTTTTTGACTCGCTTCATCTGTTGCATTTGGTGTATGACACTTTGCACAAGTGTAGTCATTTTTCTCTTTAGATGGGTGCTTATCCCAAACTGCTTTATGAATTTTATCTTCATATATAGAAGATTTTTTATGCATAGAGGATTCAAACTCCTCAACTATAGTTGGATGACATTTTTGACAAGTAGCGGTATCAGCAGTGTTTGCAAAAAGCGTTAAGCTAATAGCTAATATATAAAATATAGCATTCATATAAATATTCCTTTTATTAATTATAAGTTGTAATCTTATCAAAGAAAATAATTTTTAGCTTGATATGTATCAATATACAAATCTTCCTATTGATAAATTTGGTATAATCCATAAATATTTTACGAAGGCTCATTTATGCTTATTCCCTCACACTTACTAAAAGATAAAAAAATACTCTTAGGTGTTACTGGTTCTATTGCAGTCTATAAGTCGCTTGAACTGACAAGACTCTTTGTAAAAGCTGGAGCCGAGGTAAAAGTGGTGATGAGTGAGGCATCTAAAAAATTTGTAGCACCACTTACTTTTGAGACACTCTCAACAAACAGAGTGTTAGATGATACAAATGAGTCATGGGTGGATGAACACAACCACATAAAAACAACTCAATGGGCGGATTTGTTTGTTATAGCTCCAGCAACTGCAAACACCATTGCAAAGCTTGCTAATGGCATTGCTGATAATATGCTACTTCAATGTGCACTAGCATTTTCAAAACCAAAAGTTATAGCTCCATCAGCAAACACTAATATGCTTGAGAGTCCTTTTACAAAGGCAAACCTTAAGATGCTAGCCATCGCAAACTACTCTATAGTTGACACTCAAACAAAAGAGTTAGCTTGTAGGACTGTTGGAGATGGTGCTATGGCTGATGTTTTAGATATATTTTGGCATAGTGCGAAAATCTTGCTTCAAGATGATTTTTGGATTGATAGAAGAGTTATAGTTACAGGTGGCGGAACAACTGAGAAGATAGATGATGTAAGATTTATCTCAAATTTCTCAAGTGGAAAAATGGCTTCAGCCATTGCTACTGCACTCTACTGCAGAGGTGCGGATGTAAATCTTATATCTTCAAAGTTTGAGCCAAACATTCCAAAAGATATGCATACTATAGATGTAGAGAGTTCAGCTGAGATGATGGAGTATCTTGTAGACTCTATTCGCATAGCAAAAAAAGGGAAGCTCTCAAAACCGTCTCTTATGAGTGATGAGGCAATATGTTTGATACAAAAAAAACCATACCTTTTTATGGCTGCTGCTGTTAGTGACTATGTAGTAAAACATCCACAAGAGGGCAAACTAAAAAAAGCCTCTTTAGGCGAAGAGTTTTCATTAGAGTTAAAACAAAACCTTGATATCTTAGCAACTATAGACAAAACAGATATAACAACCATTGGTTTTAAAGCTGAGTTAGATGCTAATGAGGCTCTAAAAAATGCTTCAAGCATGATAGAGGGCAAAGGTGTGGATGCAGTCTGCTTAAACATACTAAAAGACTCATTGAGCTTTGGAAGTGATACGAACAAGATAGATTTTATAACTACAAACACCATAAAATCTCTAACACCAAACGACAAACTAAGCCTAGCTTTTGAAGTACTTGACCATGCAAAAGAACTCTAGTATGAACAGAGCGAAACATATTGCCATCATCATGGATGGTAATGGTCGTTGGGCTGAACTTAGCGGAAAAAAAAGAGTCAAAGGACATGAAGCTGGGGCAAAAGTTGTAAAAGAGATAACTACATTTTGCTCAAAAAACCAAGATGTTGAGAGACTCACTCTTTATGCTTTTTCAACTGAAAATTGGAAGAGACCTCGCCTAGAAGTTGAGTTTTTAATGAAACTTTTGGAGAGATACTTAAGAGATGAGCTCATAACATATCTAGCTAATAACGTGCGTTTTGAGCCCATAGGTGATACAAGAGCCTTTTCAAAATCACTTCAAAAAACTATACAAAAAGTAAAAGAAGAGACTGCGCATTGTGATGGGCTTATTCAGTCTTTAGCACTAAATTATGGCGCACATGATGAGATACTAAGAGCCGCAAACAGGCTTAAAGAGTATGAGGGAGATATCACAGAGGAGATGCTATCAAATGCACTTGATTGTAAAGACAGTGTTGATATTCTAATAAGAACAGGTGGAGAAAAAAGACTTTCTAACTTTTTACTTTGGCAATCAGCTTACGCAGAACTTTTTTTTACAGACACCCTCTGGCCTGACTTTACAACTACAGAGTTAGAAAAAATTATTAAAAACTTTACAAAAATACAACGCCGTTTTGGAGGACTGTAATGCT
>CAYWVG010000018.1:0-20785 GCA_964461645.1 uncultured Sulfurimonas sp.
ACTTTACTGCTGTATATCCAGCCGATACTGCACCAGATGTGACTAAGACTACCTCGTATTTTTTTCTAGCTTCAGTGATCAAAGAGACAAGATGCAACATTCTCTCTTCTGCTATATTTGTTGTTTCTGTTAAGACACTACTTCCAACTTTAATAACTATTCTTTTCATTTTTTCCCCTTTTTCTTTGTAACAAATTCAAACTTTTTGCACAGATTTATAGCATAAAGAGCAACTATATTGTTGCCAAAGCATGTTACATATAGGAGTTAACACTAACATAAAAATAGTTAATACATAGGGAATTTTAATATTTAGTAAAAAAAAGGATGAATTTAGTTGAATATTTGATTGGTTGCGGAAATAGGATTTGAACCTATGACCTTCGGGTTATGAGCCCGACGAGCTACCGAACTGCTCTATTCCGCGGTATTTTGTAGTTAAAATTTTGCTTGAAAAAAACAAAAAGTGGATGGGGTAGAGGGATTCGAACCCCCGGATAGTGGCACCAAAAGCCACGGCCTTACCGCTTGGCGATACCCCAACATTTAAAAGTGAAAGAATTTGGTTGCGGAAACAGGATTTGAACCTGTGACCTTCGGGTTATGAGCCCGACGAGCTACCGAACTGCTCTATTCCGCGGTGTTAACAAACTAGTCTAATATGTTTGTTGGAGCGAAATTATAGACAAAAGAGTTAGCTTTGTCAAGTAATTTTGATAAAAGTGCATAATACATAGTTTTTTGTGAATAAATAGTCTTTTATTTTGGCAAAAGATAAATATCAGATGATAGTTGAGATTAAACTATCTTGTGTATAATTCTCAATAAACATATCAAATAAAGAAGAATTAATGACACCTACACAAAGAGTACTTCAAGCGATAGATGAGATAAAAAAGGGAAACATGGTCATCATGATAGATGATGAGGATAGAGAAAATGAAGGCGATTTAGTCTATGCATCGGCTTTTTCTACACCTAAGCATGTAAACTTTATGGCTACACACGCAAGAGGGCTCATCTGTGTTGCAATCAGCAAACCTATAGCTTCAAGGCTAGAGCTTAACCCAATGGTGAGTTCAAATACATCTTCTTATGAAACGGCTTTTACAGTCTCTGTGGATGCTAAAAATGCTCTTACAGGGATTTCAGCTGGTGAGAGAGATGATACTATCAAAATCCTTGCAAATCCAATCTCAAGAGCAGAGGAATTAGTAAAACCAGGCCATATTTTCCCACTTATCGCAAAAGATGGTGGCACACTTGTTAGAACTGGGCATACTGAGGGTTCTGTTGATTTATGTCGCTTAGCAGGGCTTAGTGACTCTGCTGTTATTTGTGAGATAATCAAAGAAGATGGAACAATGGCAAGACGCGATGACCTAGATGTTTTTGGAGAAGCACACAATTTAAAGACGGTTTTTATCTCTGACATAGTTGAGTATCGCTTAGCTAATGAGAGACTTGTAAAAGAGATAAGTGTCCAAGAGATAGAGTTTTTTGGTGTAAAAGTTAAGCAACATAAGTTTGAAGACCATGATAAGATAGAGCATACTGCTATAGTTTTCTACTCTGCTTCTGAAGTTGCAAATGTTAGAGTTCATAATGTTATACCAGATATAGAACTATTACTAAATCAAAAAAAATATAAGAATCTTATAAATTCCATAGAATATCTCAAAAAAAATAGTGGTGTTTTAGTTTTTATAAATAAAACTAACCATCAAGATAATGCTGCAATGAAAGAGATAGGAACAGGTGCGCAAATACTGAAATCTCTAGGAGTATCAAAGATGAATCTTTTAACTTCACTAAAACAAGCTGAGTTTGTAGGACTTGGTGGTTTCGGGCTTGAAGTAAATGAAACAATAACCATCTAAGAACTTTAGATGCAATATAAACCATGAGAGTTACTCCCACACTTATAGTTGATGATAGTCCCATGATTATCAAGATTATAAAAAGAGCACTTCTAACAAATAAGATAAAAGGGTATTACTTTAGGGAAGATTCTATTTATATCGCGTCTGATGGGATGGAAGCTTTTGAAGTTATGGGCAGAACTTATGATATAAAGCTTATCATAACAGATATAAATATGCCACACTTAAATGGTGATGAGTTTATAGAAATACTAAAAGATACGGGTAAACTCTCCAATCTTGAAGTCGTTTTTGTAACATCTTCAAGTACACAACTAATACTAAAGAGCGAGATAGAAGATAGCATTTTAGGCATCATTTATAAACCATTTGGATATGAGAGTTTCACAGAAGAGTTTAAAACCTTGCAAACTCAACAATCACGACAAAAGATAGAACTACAAAAGATAAAAGCAGAGCAAGTTCAAAAGAAACAGTTTATAGAGAAAATATGTTTTTTGTATCTTGAAGAAATTGGCTTTGACTCGGTTTCAAATAGCTTAGGAGTGATTATAGACGAGTTGTTTTCTAATGCGCAGATAACACAAGATGAGTATCCTGAACTTCTTTATTCCACACTTAGTATCTACTTCTTTGAAATGCAGATTGAACACAAAGTAAGTCATAAAAAAATCAAGTGTTTACTTAAAAACAAAGAGAATGTATCTCATATAAAAAAAAGCCGCTTAGGGCTGATGGATGATTTTAAAAGAGAGTTAGACTATGTAAACTCTACAAATCTACGCCCAACAGAGATAATAGCTGCTCTTGTTTCACATACTTTTGATACGCTTTCTATGGCAACAAGCAATGTAAAAAAGTTTACACCAAAAGATAGTAGGCTCTACGCTCCATATTTTGAGTATCTGCTGCAAGAGTTTAGTAAGATAGACTGTGAGTTTGAAGATAAAAAACTTTTAAAACTTATGTTTGAATATAAGGAAGTGATGGAATTTTCAGATTTTTTATATGATTTTTTAAAAAATAGAGAGATTTTTAAAAGCGTAAAAGCTGTTAGTCATTCAAAAGCTTTAGGAATCGAGCTACAAAATCGTTTAAGTAAAATATTGAAGATAACATATGCACTAAATAAACACTACTGCTCAAACTTAGAATTTCAGATATTTAAAAGAGCTAAAGCTTCTTATGAAATACATAGGTTTTTTAAGAAAAATATGCCAAAAATCATACCTAGTAGTTCTACATTTTTGCACTATAAAGGCAAGATAACTACAAAAGAACTAAGAGAATATGCTCCATATGAGACACAAAAGCTTTTAGTTATATCACAAGAGCTAAATATACTTGAGTTTTTTAAAGGTACTATGGGGGATGCTTTTAAAAATTGGAACTTTTTTTGTTTTGCAAAGATAGCGATTTTAGAAGCGTGGTTGGGCAGCAATAGACCAAATAAAATAGTGATTGATTATGAATTTAATGGGTTAGATTTTAAAAATGGGGTAGAATTTTTAAATCTTTTATATAAAAAATATCCTCACTTAAAACATGAAGCTATTGTTGATGGAGTTTATTTTATAACAAAAGAGCGATATCAAGAAGAGATTAAAGAGCACAAAGATACACTTAAGTTTGTAAATATTGCTAATCCAATTGTTTTTAAAGATGTTTATGAGACGTTGATATACGACTGACGTCAGGAGTTTTTATGTCTTTTATTATATATAAGATATAATGCAATAAAAATATAAAAGAGTCGAATGAGAGAGATATTTAAGAGAGTCCAAGACTCTTGTGAGATGGTTATAGAGACAAATATTGAAGCATCTGATGCTAAAGAAATGAACCCTTGGTTATTTAGTGTATTTCTAAAGCAAGAAAAAACTACAGATGAGAAATATGAAGAGTTTTTAGAAACAAAAGAGTCACTAATAATTGCATTAGAACATAAAGATAGAGCAGTTTATGTAGGAAGTAGACTCTATGATGGATGGGCAGAGTTTTATTTCTATGCTATGGATTCAAAACAGTTAGATGTTATCACTTCAAATATACTTACTCCTTCTTCTTACGTTTATGAAAGTAATGTTGTAAGAGATACAAAATGGAATTTTTATGAAAAAGAGCTCTATCCTACAGAACTTGAATTTTGTCATATAGAGAGTGATAAAATCATTTTTATGCTTGAAGAAGAAGAAGATGACTTGAGTGTAGTAAGAGATGTTGAACACTATCTCTCATTTGAAACTCCATCACAAAAAGATAGATTTTTAGATAATTTAAACATCGAAGGTGTGAAGTTTAAAGATGAGATAAGTAGTGATGAGTTTGACAATGGTATCGCACTTTTAAAAGTTCATGCAGCTACTCAAAATGAAGTTAGCCAAGTGGTAAATGAGCTTTTTTCAAAAGCAAAAGAGTATGGTGGATATTATGAGGGCTGGAGTACAACTTTAGCTTCAAAAGAGTAGTATTTGAGAGAGATGTTTAAGATTGTAGGAGTTATAAACTACCTTATAGTGGTTTTTTTAAACGCTTTTACAGACTTAGGACATAAAATCATTATACAAAACACCATTTTTAAAGTTTATGATGGTGAGCTGCAGATTGTCTTAACTGCTATCGTAAACGCTCTGATACTTCTACCTTTTATCCTGCTCTTTGCCCCATCAGGCTTTTTGGCAGATAGATTTGCAAAGAGTTCCATTATGAAACACTCTTCTGCTTTAGCCGTTATGATTACGCTTCTTATCACCTACTCTTACTATCAAGGCTGGTTTTATACTGCATTTTTTATGACCTTTATGCTTGCTCTTCAGAGTGCCATCTATAGTCCTGCAAAGTATGGGTATATCAAAGAGATAGTTGGACTAAAGTTTATAAGCCTTGGAAATGGTGCAGTTCAAGCTGTTACGACTGTGGCAATACTAAGTGGAATAATCTTTTATACAGTTTTGTTTGAAATCTCTTTAGCTGATAACTTTGAGAGTAAAGAAGATATTTTAAGAGCTATAGCTCCTCTTGGCTGGCTTTTGGTTTTAGGCTCGCTTATTGAGTGGGCTTTAGCATCTAGTCTTCCAAATAAGATGGTTGGAGTAAGCCAAAAACAGTTTAGTTTTAAGAGATACATAAGGGCTGAGTATCTTCAAAAAAATATTAAAACCATTAGACGCAAAAAAGAGATATTTGATGCCATTTTAGCTCTTAGTCTGTTTTGGTCCATCTCACAAGTTGTGCTCGCTATTTTTGGAGAGTTCGCGAAAAGCGAACTTGGCGTTACAAATACAATCTATGTTCAAGGTGCTATGGCAATGGCAGGTTTTGGTATCATAGCTGGCTCATTTATGGCGGCATCTTTTTCAAAGTACTATGTAAATAGTGGAGTTGCAACTATTGGGGCTTTAGGTATTACTATCGTTGTCTTCATCATTCCATCATGTGAATCAATGCTTACTTTAGTATTACTTTTTACTTTTTTTGGAATATTTTCAGGTTTTATCATGGTGCCACTAAACTCTCTTATACAACTCAAAGCGCCTAGAGTTCATCTTGGAACTATTCTAGCTGGAAACAACTTTGTACAAAATATCTTTATGGTCTCTTTTTTACTTCTAACAACTCTCTTTGCATTCTTTGGAATGAGTGCTGTCTCACTCTTTTATCTTATGAGTTTAGTGGGGATTTACCTCTCTTTTATCTTACTGCGTAGATATTTTGTTATATCTTTTTTCGCACTTGTAGAGATGCTTCTTAAGATAAGATATAGATTTCGTTATGAGGGACTTGAGAATGTACCAAAGAGTGAAGGTGTTTTACTTTTAGGAAATCATGTCAGCTGGATTGATTGGGCAATTATCCAGATTCCTATAAAAAGACGTATCAACTTTATGATAGACAAAGATATCTATAACAACAGACTTTTAAACAAAGTTCTAAAAAGAGGCTCGCTCATACCTATCTCAAAAAAAGCTTCAAATGGAGCATTTAAAGTGGCATCAGATAGATTGAAAAATGGTAAAGTAGTGGCTCTATTTCCAGAGGGCAAGATAAGCCCTGATGGAGAACTTGGAGAGTTTTACAAGGGTTATGAGCTAATCTCTAGTGACTATGATGGATCTATCTGCACCTTTTTTATTGATGGCATGCAAGGAAGTGTATTTTCCAAAAAAAGAGAATTTAATTTTTTTGCAAAAAGAGATGTAGTCGTCTATTTTTCTAAGCCAATTTGTAGAGATACAAAGGCAAATGAGACAAGAAATATAATAAAAAACCTAAAGGATAAACATGAAACTAAACAAGCCTAAACACTCACTTTTTAAGAATGGCATATACGCTTTAGAAGGCTTTATAGATATTACAAAAAATGAGACATCATTTAAGTGGCAACTTTTACTTCTTAGTGTGATGGGTTTGGTAGCTTGGATTTTGCCTCTAAACTTTGGATACTCTAGTATTTTGTTTATATCTCTATTTTTGCCTATATTGGCGGAGATTACGAACAGTTCTATTGAGCGAGTGGTTGATCTTGTAACCACTGACTATCATATATTGGCAAAACAAGCAAAAGATGTTGGAGCAACATTAGTTCTTATGAGCCTTATAGTAACAGCCCTTGTGTGGATTTTTACACTTCTTGTGGCTTTTGAGTTGGTATAGGGTTAGCAAAAATTATTAGAACTGCTATAATCACAGTAGTAAATAGAGTCAAAATAAAACTTATATATAAACACAATTTAGGAGAAAAAATGAAAACAACTTTGATAATTGGTGCTGGCGGAGTCAGTCGCGTAGTCGTGCATAAATGTGTACAAAATTCAGATGTATTTGGTCGTATCGTCTTAGCTAGTAGAACTATTGGAAGATGCGATCTTATAAAGAGTGATTTGCCAGATGCTGATATTGAGACTAGAAGTGTAGATGCGGACAACACACAAGAGCTTATAAAGCTTATAAACGATGTAAAAGCTGACATCGTTATAAATGTAGCGCTTCCATATCAAGACCTAACTATCATGGATGCTTGTATTGCTACAAAAACACCATATCTTGATACTGCAAACTATGAGCATCCAGATGAGGCGAAGTTTGAGTATAAACTCCAGTGGGAGAGAGATGCAGCATTTAAAAAAGCTGGGATTATGGGACTTTTAGGGAGTGGTTTTGACCCAGGTGCTACAAATGTTTTTTGTGCTTATGCGCAAAAACACTACTTTGATGAGATCCACACTATAGATATACTTGACTGTAACGCTGGAGATCATGGTTACGCTTTTGCTACAAACTTCAACCCTGAGATAAATCTTAGAGAAGTTAGTTCAAAAGGTCGTTATTGGGAAAATGGAGAGTGGATAGAGACTGAACCTATGGAGATTATGCAAGTTTGGGATTATCCTGAGGTTGGCCCAAAAGACTCTTACTTGCTTTACCATGAAGAGTTAGAATCGCTTGTAAAAAACATAAAAGGCTTAAAACGCATAAGATTTTTTATGACTTTTGGACAGAGTTACTTAACTCATATGAAGTGTTTGGAAAATGTTGGGATGCTAGGCATCAAGGAAGTTGAGCACAAAGGTATGAAGATAGTTCCTATGGAGTTTTTAAAGACTCTTCTGCCAGACCCAGCTTCACTTGGTCCTAGAACAAAAGGTAAGACAAATATTGGTGTTTTTGTCCAAGGCATAAAAGATGGAAAAAATAGAAAGATATATATCTATCAAGTAAAAGATCATGAAGATTGTTTTGCTGAGACAAACTCTCAAGGTGTTTCATACTCAACTGGAGTCCCAGCTATGATAGGTGCAAAACTTATGTTACAAGGCAAATGGAGTGGGCAGGGCGTTTTTAACTTAGAGCAACTTGATCCCGATCCGTTTATGGAAGAGATGAACACGCAGGGGCTTCCTTGGGAAATCAAAGAGATGGAAGTATAAGAGTATGAGAATTGAAGATATCCCAACTCCTTGTTATGTCTGCGAAGAAGAACTTTTAGAGAGAAATCTTCTTATCTTAGATGATGTACAAAAAAGAAGTGGAGCTAAGGTGATTTTGGCTCTTAAAGGTTTTGCTATGTGGAGCACATTTGAGCAGGTTAAGAGATATCTTCATGGTTGTACAGCGAGTGGACTTCATGAAGCAAAACTTGCTTATGAGGAGTTTGGCAAGGAGGTTCATACCTATTCGCCAGCCTTTAAAGATGAAGAGATAGATGAGATTGCTAGCATCTCAGACCATATAGTCTTTAACTCTGTAAACCAGCTATTTAAGTATGCTTCTAGAGTAAAAGAGGTAAATCCTAAGATAGAGATTTCACTTAGGATAAACCCAGAGTATTCAGAGTCTCCAAAAGAAATTTATAATCCTTGTGGCATCTATAGTCGTTTAGGCACAACACTTGCAAACTTTGATGAGAGAGTTTTAGAATACGTTGATGGCTTAAACTTTCATGCCTTGTGTGAGCAAAATGTTGGTGCGCTTGAGGGTGTTTTGAAGGCTTTTGAGAGTAAGTTTTCTAAGTACTTTAAAGGACTAAAGTATATAAACTTTGGTGGAGGGCATCATATAACTAAAGAGGATTATGATGTTGAGCGTCTTATAAAAATCATCAAAGATTTTAGAGAGAAGTATGGCGTTGAAGTCTATCTTGAACCTGGCGAGGCCGTTGGCTGGGAGTGTGGTTACTTAGTAGCTAGTGTTTTAGATATTGTCGATAATGGCATGAAGATAGCTATACTTGATGCTTCAGCAGAAGCACATATGCCAGACACTATGGCTATGCCATATCGTGCAGAGGTAAGGGGTGCTAGCGAGGCAGGTGAGAGGGAGTTTACTTATAGACTCGCAGGAAACACTTGCTTAGCAGGAGATATCATGGGAGACTACTCATTTGATGGGCCTCTTAAAGTTGGAGATAGAGTTATCTTTGAAGATCAGATCCACTATACTTTTGTAAAAAGTACAACATTTAATGGCATAAAACTTCCATCTTTAGCACTTAAAAAAAGAGATGGAAATATCAAGATAGTAAAAGAGTTTGGTTACGAAGATTACAAAAACAGACTCTCGTAATATAAAAAATTATAATAAATAACAAATTTTTGGTATCATAATCAAATGATAGTTAAAAATAGTATATGGAAGATATTTTACATACTCTCAATAGCCGCTATACTACTTTTAGCGGCACTTCTTTATTTTAGCTATAAAGAGATAAATGAGAGGCATTGCACTCAAGTAGAGTACTATACTCAGATGGTTGCCAAATCAATAGAAGCAGATTTTATGCAAAAAGATATGCTTCTAAGTATTGTTGGCGAGAGGCTATTTAAAGAGTATAGTAGTGATTCAAATGAAAAAATGCAAAAAATACAAAAAAAATTTGCTCTCTTGTTAAAACACAATCCTTACTTAGTTAGTATTGGTTTAGCAGATGCAAATGGTCAGCTACTAATAGCAAGCAAAAATGTAGAAAAAAAAGATATTGACTTTATGCAAAGTGATAAGACTAGGTATGATTTTAAAAGATCTCTTAGCTCTAAGTATATGGTTGTATCAAAAACTTACTATTTTGATGTTATTGATGAGTGGATTATTCCACTTAGAAAAGCTATAAGAGATGATGATGGAAATATACTGGGTGTTATAGTAGCAGGCCTAAAAAATTCTAAAAATTCTAACTACCTTGATGAACTAGATCTCTCAAAAAATAAAAAAATAATCATTTTAAAAGATATAGATGATAGAGGAGAGATATATAAACTATACTATAGTCAACAAGAGTCTTCTCATAAAGATATATATGAAAAACCTATAAAAAAAGAGTTTCTCTCTCGCGTTAAGGAGAGCTTTTACTCCAAGTATGGATACCCCATAGAAGAGCTGAGAGGGAGTCAGAAAACTGTTAGTTTTTTCCTAAACAACTCTCTTCTAGGCCACAATATAGCAGGTTTGATTTATAATAAAAAATATAAACTTTGGATATCTGTTGGTGGAGATGCACAAGAAATTAAAAAAGAATTTTTTAAAGAAGCATCTTTTCATATAACGATGTCGATACTAACTTTTATTATACTTTTTATACTTTTTAGGAGAGTTGCTGCATCTGAGAAGAAAAAAGATGAAGAGCTTTTACATCAGATTGAGCACGATACTCTAACAAACTTGCCAAATAGAATCTATATGTATAAAAATATAGACAAATATAAAAAGTTATATAACGATAAATATTTTATTTTGTATCTTGATTTGGACAATTTTAAAATTATTAATGATAAGTTTGGACATACTGCAGGCGATGCTATCTTAGTAGAGGTTGCAAACAGGCTAAATATATTTTTTAGTAAAGATGAGATGATTGTAAGGCAGGGCGGGGATGAGTTTATAGTATTTGTAGGAAATATAGACAGGCAAAAGTTAGAGATAAAAATACAAGAGCTAATAAGCTACATATCTAAAATCTATCATGTAAAAAAAAGGGACTTTAGAGTAGGCGTGAGCATAGGAATCTCAGAATGTCCAAGAGATGCACAAAATGTTGAAGAGCTTTTATCTTTAGCTGATACGGCAATGTATCAAGCGAAAAAGATTAGAAACTCATACAGCTTTTTTAGTGAGGAGATGCGATCATTAAATGCATACAGAGCAGATGTAGAACATGAACTAAGAGGTGCTCTAGAAGCTTCCGAGCTTTGGATGGCTTATCAGCCACAGATCAATGCAGATGAGACTCTTTATGGAGTTGAAGCGCTCGTTAGATGGCAAAATAAAAAGCTAGGACTTGTCCCTCCTGATAAATTCATACATGTAGCTGAAGAGAGCGGGCTTATGAAAGAGCTTGGAGAGTTTATAATCCACACCTCTCTAAGAGAGATAAAAGAGGTTCAAAAGGAGTTAAATATCCCTTTTAATCTCTCTATAAATATCTCAGTTGTTCAGCTTATGGAAGCTGGTTTCTTGCCAACACTTCTTAGTGCAATAGCTAAAGAAAACTTCAACAGAGGCTCTTTGACGCTTGAGATTACTGAATCTCTATCTATCGAGAGCCTAGATGATGTTCTGCCTATTTTATATGATATACAAGAGCATGATATAAAGATATCACTAGATGATTTTGGAACTGGATACTCATCTCTTAGCATCTTAAGAGAGTTACCTATAGATGAGTTAAAGATAGATAAAAGCTTTATTGATAAAATCTTGTATGATGAAAGCGAAAAAAACCTAGTAGATAGTATAATAAACATAGGAAAGAACTTTCACATGAAAACCTTAGCTGAGGGAGTTGAGAGTATGGAGCAAATAGATCTCTTAAGAAAGAGTAAGTGTGATGTATTTCAAGGTTATTACTACTCAAAACCACTCTCTAAAGAGGATTTAATAAAATATTTAAAAAAGGATGTATCATGATAGAAGATAAACAAAGATGGAATGAAAAATACTCGCAAAAGGAAGTCTCAGAAAATGTTTCTGAGATATTAGAAAAGTACGTAGGTCATGCAAATGTTGGTATGGCACTTGATGTTGCTTGTGGATCTGGAAGAAATACTAATTTTTTAGCACAAAAAGGATTTGAAGTAGATGCGGTAGATATCTCAAATGTAGCACTTGATAAAATACCAAAAAGACCAACCATCAACAAAATAGAAGCTGACTTAGATAAGTATAATATAGCACCAAATAAGTATGACCTAATTGTAAATGTGAACTATCTAAACAGACGCATAGTCTCTCAAATGAAAGATGGACTAAAATCTGGTGGAGTAGTGATATTTGAAACATATTTACTTGCTCATGGTGACTTCAAGATTCCAACTATGAACCTTGACTATCTTTTACGAAAAAATGAGCTACTTCACTCTTTTATCGCACTTGATGTTATCTATTACGAAGAGCGTATAGATACAAATTCAAATGGTGAGAGAGTAAAAGTAGCTTCTATAGTTGCTAAAAAAACTTAAAGTCCTTCAAGTAAAACTATCCAAAGTCTATCTATCTCTTTGTCACTTAAAAAGATCGAAGACTTTTGCGTAAATAGTTCAACAAGCCCTTTTTTGTTAATGCCAAGAGTATGAGAACAAGATTTGTGTGTTGGAAGATATGCTCGTATGAGTGAGATTTCATCGTCTTCTATTTTTATGGAACATAAAAAACAATTAAGGTCAGAGTGAAGTCTTCCCTCATGTTCTAAGAGCTTAACATAAGACTCAATAGCTACTCTTTTTGGATTTTGTTCGCTCCATTTTCTTGATGCACTATCTATGAGTTCAAAGTAAAAATCATCTAACTCCTCTGCATCTTGAAGATGCTTATAAAATAGTGCAATAAAATCTTGCCATAGCTTTAGGAGCTTATAGTTATTTATCCATTTAAAACCTATATGGATGACATCTTTTAGTCTTGATATAGTTGACTTTGCACTATCTTCTCTCTCATAATCTATCTTAAAACCAAGATTAATAACTCCGTGTCTTGCTCCATAAAATCTATAAAGAGTGTCTAAACTACCCTTTGTTATTATGGTAACAATTAAGTCCTCATCCTTAACTTTGTTAAGTTTTATGATATACCCTTGCATCTTTACTTCTTGCTATACTTGATTTTTAAATCAATTATACTTTTTTAATCCTTTAAAGAGTAAATATCATCTTCGTGTAAAACTATAAGTAATTATTAAAGATGAAACAGTAAATAACATTAATTACATTTTTTATAATTTTTTTATATTTTAAAGCATAAATACGATATAATCGCTCGCAATTTTATATATACAAAGGATACTTTTTGAACCTCTTAAGCATTTTTTCTTTTAATTCAAACAAAAAAGAAGCCGTAAAAAACGAATCATCTTCACACTGGGTAAAGTGTAAATCTTGTCACTCCTTGATGTACTACAAAGAAGTAGAAAATCAAAACTATGTCTGTCCAAAGTGTGGTTTTCATCTTCGCATTGGTGTAAATGAGAGGATAAAACTTTTAGAGGATGTAGGTTCGTTTGTAGAATATGACGCAAATCTTCATCCAGTAGATCCCATAAAATTTGTAGACTCTAAAGCCTATACAAAAAGGATAGAAGAGGGTTTTGCTAAAACTGGAAGGAAGTCATCTGTTGTTAGTGGCGAGATAGTTATGAATGGCGTAGCAGCTCAGATTGTTATCTTTGACTTTGCCTTTATGGGTGGTTCTTTAGGCTCTGTTGAGGGCGAAAAGATTGTAAGAGCAGTAAACCGCTCTATAGAGAAAAGACAAGGCTTAGTAATACTAAGTGCAAGCGGTGGAGCTAGAATGCAAGAGAGTACCTTTTCACTACTTCAAATGAGTAAAACTTCAGCTGCACTGGCAAGACTCGCTAGACACAACATTCCATATATCTCAGTTTTAACAGATCCAACTATGGGTGGAGTTAGTGCTTCATTTGCAACTCTTGGCGATATTATCATCGCAGAACCAGGTGCCTTGATAGGCTTTGCAGGCCAGAGAGTTATAGAGCAAACCATAGGTTCAGCTCTTCCTGATGGCTTTCAAAGAGCTGAGTTTTTACTTGAAAAAGGCTCTATTGATATGATAGTAAATAGGAATGAGCTTAAAAAGACTCTCTCAGATATGCTAACACTACTAAAAGCTGCTTAATGAAACTTTACGCTCTATGTGACCAAGAAATTCTTGATAAAAAACAACTCTCACTAGAAGAGTTTATAGGCATTGCAAAAGCTAATAATGCAGAGATTATTCAGTATAGAAATAAAAATGCAGATATTGCTTTTATAAAACAACAACTCATTGCTATAAGAAGACTATATGATGGCTTTTTGATTGTAAATGATGCTTATGAACTTATAGAGTTTTGTGATGGTGTTCATGTTGGACAAGAAGATTTAAAAGCAATAGATACAGATGCTTTTAAAGCGGTAAAAATCCTTAGAAGTGTTATAAAAGAGAAACTTCTAGGCATTTCAACACACAGTGAAGCAGAAGTTTTACAAGCAAATGAGATGGACTTAAACTATATAGGGCTTGGCGCATATAGAGAGAGTTCTACAAAATCAGATATAACTACTATTTTAGGTAAAGAGTTAGACTTTATTGCTGCAAAATCAAAGCATCTAGTTGCTGCTATTGGTGGCGTTAAGCTTGATGATGAGTTTAACCATGTTACTTATAGAGTTATAGGAAGTGGGCTTTTATAAGTGGATATTGAGATAATAAGCATCGCAAAAAAAGAACGTTCTACTTACGATCCGTTATATAAAGAGCTTACAAAGATGATATCTCGCTTTGCTAAAGTCAAAGATATTGAACTTTTTTCAAAAGATGTAACAAAAGCACACACTATCTCATCAGATGCCTCAAAAGACGCATACTCAAGAGTTTTTGCGCCCCATATAGGCAGTGGTTTTTGCATAAGTTTGCATCCTGAGGGCAAAGTAATGGAGAGTTTTGAATTTAGTAAGCTATTAAATGATAGAATGTCCGTTAAATTTTTCATAGGCGGCGCTTATGGACTTCATGAAGACTTTTTAAAACAAAGTGATGCAGTCATAAGTTTAAGTAATCTCACAATGAGTCATAAGATAGCAAAAGTAGTTTTGCTAGAGCAGATTTATAGAGGTTTTTCAATACTGAGTAATCATCCATATCATAAGTAAGGAATGTGTAAGTGCAAGAGAGTGAATTAAACTACTTTAAAGAGATACTAGAGAGTAGAAAAGAGCAAATTATAAAAAATATAACAGGCGTAAATGCTGAACTAGCAGAGCTTAGTTCTTTAGAGTTAAGTGATGAGGGCGATCATGCTTCTATGAACAATAACTCAATGGTTGAGAGTGCAATAGTGAGCCAGCAACAAAGAGAGTTAAGAGAGATAGAAGTAACTTTGGGAAAAATCATTAAAGGTGATTATGGTATTTGTGAGATGTGTGAAGACCCAATAGGTTTTCAAAGACTAAAAGTTAAGCCTCATGCGATATACTGCATAGATTGTAGAGAGATAGTAGAGAAGTCTAGTTAAATTTTAAGGAGCGAGTTATGTACATAAAAAGATACACAATAGCATCATTAATTCTGATTGCTTTGGTGGGATGGTATGTTTATTCATATGTCTCTCAAGATATTATGACACTCAATATGTTTGGTACTACGTTACCAGCTATGCCAACCGCTATTTGGGTGATTGTACCTGTTTTAATACTATATATTGCTAGTGTTTTTCATATGTCATTTTATTCTATGTTGTCAAGTTTTAAACTTCGCAAATATGATAGAGACTATGAAAAAATCATAGATGCAGTAGCTGAAGCACTTCTTGCAAAAGAAAATAGAGAGCATGCTTATAAAACTCCAAGATACAAGTTACTAGGTTTTGTGCTAGATAATTCGACTCTTTTTCCAGTAAATCTACTAAAAAGTGGTGTTGAGAATGAAAAACTTCAAAATGTTTTAACAGCAATTTCAAATATTCAAAATGGCGAAGTTGTTGAACTTAAAAAGTACTCACTAAAATCACATAATCCATTAGTTATTCAAAATGATAAAAATAGATATAAAAAAGGTACTCTTACAGCAGAGAGCATTTTGCATCACATCTCAAACTACGATGAGAGTTTAGTTAAAAAAGCCTATATGGATATGCTTGCAACTGCTCCAATATCATTTATAGAGCAACACAAGCGCTTTTTAACTAAAGATGGACTTTTTGCAATTCTAGCTAGGATAAATGCTTCTAAAAACTCTTTAGATATCCAAAATGAAGCAATTATATCTTTGATAAATACTCTTGAATTAGATGCAAAAGACCTTATACAAATATCAACTGCTTTAGCTACAAATATGATTCCAGAGCAGAGAATGAAACTCTTTGAAATACTAAGTGAGAAGAGAGAAGATGGATTTGAAGCATATATATTTACTCTTTATGATTTAGAAATGATAGCTCCTGCTAATGAGCTGTTGTTAAATACTCAAGAGAATGAATATCAAAATTTCAAAGCTTATAGTGCACTAAAAGAGTGTGGTAAAAACTTTAATATAAATCTTTTTATCTGATGCTTGATAAACTATCTTTTTCTAAACCAATATATGTCCTAGCTCCTTTGGCTGGGTATACAGACCTGCCTTTTAGAAGTGTTGCAAAAAAATTTGGAGCGGACTTAACTGTAAGTGAAATGATAAGCTCAAATGCACTTAGCCATGGCTCACAAAAAACACTTCATATGCTTCAAAAAGCAAGCATCGAAGATCCTTACTCAGTTCAAATTTCAGGTTCAGATGTAGATGTTGTAAGATCTGCAGTTGAGATTTTAAATGAGCAAGAAGGTATAGATATACTAGACTTAAATTGTGGTTGCCCAGTTCCTAAAGTTGTAGGTCATGGTAGTGGAAGTTCTCTGCTTTTAAACCTGCCTCTGATGGGTGAGATTATAAAAACCATGAAAGAGACTTCCAACAAGAGTCTTACAAGTGTTAAGATAAGACTAGGCTTTGAGAAGAAAAACCATATAGAAATAGCAAAAATGGTTGAGGCAAGTGGTGCCGACTTTATAGCAGTTCATGGTAGAACTAGAGCTGGAAAGTTTAAGTCTGAAGTTGATTATGATGCTATAAAAGAGATAAAAGAAGCTCTCTCTATCCCAGTGATAGCAAATGGCGATATTGACTCATATGAAAAAGCAAAGTGGGTGTTAGAACATACTGGGTGTGATGGTGTTATGATAGGTCGAGGTGCGATTGGTGCTCCATGGCTTTTCCATCAACTAAAGTCTGGAAGTAAAGATATAGATAATAGCATCAAACATGAGATAATCATGGAACATTTTGATAAGATGATAGAGTTTTATGGTAGTCACGGTGTTGCGATGTTTAGAAAGCATACACACACATATTCAAAAGGCTATCAAGGTGCATCAGTGCTAAGAAATAGCGTAAATAATATATCTGACATTAGTGAATATCGCGATGTTTTAGATGATTTTTTCAAAAACAATCAGCAGGTAACTTAATGGTTTATATATGTTAGAGATAAGCAAATCCATAAAAAAACTAGACGACATTGACATAGGCGATAATATATTTCACTATGATTACAATGTTAATCATCTACTATCACTTATAGCTGATGGTATAGATAAAGAAGATACACTATATCTGAGCTCATATCGTTCTTTTGAAGGTGAGGTTTTTGAAAACTTTATCTATGAAAAACTTCTAAGATATGCAGAAGAAAATGACAATATAGATAAGTTTATACTTAAAGGTTTTCATCAAAGAAGACAAAAAGCACATGCAAATACTCTCTCCATAAGTGAAAAGCAACAGATTGTTTATAGAACAAAGAGTAGAGAGATTAGCGAATTTGATGCTATGTTTATTACAAAAGATAAAGAGCTATATTTTGTAGAGATGACTCTTGTAAAATCAGTACTCAAACTAAGAAAAAGACTTAGAAAGAAAAAAGCGCTCCTAGAGACTATCTTTCCAGACTATGAGATAAAAGCACTTATTATTTTAAATGAGGGTGCAACAGGAACTAGACAGTTCCCAGACTATTGTACAGTTTGGTTTACAAAAGAGTTCACAGCAAAAGATGTTTTAGAATATATACAAAACCCAGCTTCTAGAGAGTTAGCTCCTATCTCCAGAGTTTACTCTTCTAAGATGATTGAAGCGCACTCACTTAAACTATATCAATTTAGATACTACAACACTATGTCATGGATTACAAAGACGCTTAGGGCTCATAAAAAGTTTACACTAGACATGAATTTTTTATATAAAGATACTGTTCAAAGATATCTTGATTTGTACAATAAATTTTATATAGGATATATAGATATAGCTGAAGCTAAAGAACTTTTATGTCTAGAGGGTGAATATCAAGATGACCAAAGGGTTATCGTAGCTATAGAGAAAAAATACAACGATGAGATAGTCTTAACTTACTACCTACAAAGAAACCGTAAAAATCTTTATCTATACTCTTTTAGTGATACTGGAAAGGTTGTTAAAGAGAAAAAAGATCCATATGGTATAACTGTTACAGAAGTTTTTCATATAAATAAGATGATGGAAGATAGTTATAAGCTGAGTCTAGTTAGTTTAAAGAGCATAAAAAAACTTCTAAGATCAAAGTTTGAGCGAAACTAAAATAGAGCTGCTTAAGCTTCGTAAGATATAGAAGCAGCTTTTTCTTTGTAGGCCTGTAAAGGCTCTTTAGACTCTCTTCTTGGGTTGATAAGTCTGTCTAAATCTTCTTGTCTGTTTCTTAAAATTGTCTCAAATTCATCTTGTGTAGATGGTTTGTTATCTGTGAATTTATCAAGTAAAATATTGTTTGAACCCATCAGTACAAGGTAGCTTTGCTCACCAAAATCAAGCATAATTACACTACTAGAGTTATCTACATTTTTTTGAAATCTAATAGAGACATTGTCTGCACTCTTAGAGATTGATTCCATCTGCTGAGTAGTATTTTGGGTTGAAGAGTTATATGCCCACTTATTTATTTTAGTATCTTTTGGAGTCATTTTTTTCTTTAAATACAGCAAAATCAAAATACCAAATATTAAAATTGCTATAACTATGTAGTAACTCTGAGATATACCAGAATCTTGTTTTGTTGGCAGGAGTGCTAAAGGATTATTTGCTGGAGCTACTGCTTTTGTTTGAGCAGAAGTTGCTGGAGTGTTTAGATGAAATCTTAGTCTAAGTCCATAAGCATCAGAAGTTTTAGAAGCTTGTAGTTCTACTGATGGAGCTACAGATGCAACTATCTGGGTGTATCCTGACATTGGTGTAATGCTAATAGTGTGTAGAAATTTTGAAGAGAGTTTTTTTGTTTTAAAAGATTCTATATTTGCATCTGTTAGTTTAATAGTGATGATGGAGTTAGATATACTCTGCTTTATTGCACCTTCATAGGGAGTGTCAAAAGTTATCATAACATCTGCTCTATCTGTTCTATCATAGATGTTGTAACTTAAAATTTTTGATGCGTTTAAAACTAGGGGAAGAAGAGTGATAAGCAGAAGTCTAATCATAGTCTCTCTTTAGAAAGGTGATATAAAACTGCACTTGAATCTAGTATCTCATTTATACGAATAGCAAGGTTTTTCTCATAAACCATAACTTCACCCTTGCCTAAGATGCGACCATTAACATAAGTCTCAACACTCTCTCCAGCGGGTTTTTTAAGATCGATAATAGCATCTTTTTTAAGATCTAATATCTCAGCTATAGTTTTTTCAGTCTCACCTAAATCAGCTACGAACTCTACTTCCATATCCAAAAGGCCACCATAATTCATCCATGAAAGCTCTTTGTCTGCATTATACGGAGGTTGTGTCTCTCCATAATAATATTTGCTCTTTTTAGCCAATTTATATCTCCTTGATGGCTATTACCATCTCATCACTATCTATCTTAATAGTTTTTGCTTCATCGAAATCAAAGTCAAAAACATCTACTTTCTCAAAGCAAGGTGTTGCGATAGTATAGGACTTATCAGCACCTTGAGCTAAGACTTTAGCACTTCCAATGATAAGATTTGTAGTCTCTAGTGTCATATCTATAAGAGTCTCTTCGTCACTTTCATCTTCTTCTAAAAAAATCTTTGAGACTCTTTGCATAAACCCCAAGTCTGATGCTAAATATACTCTAAAATTTTTAGGTTCTGTTGTTTGTATATCAATGTAAGCAATAAGTGTTCTCTTTTTATTTATAACATCACTAACGCTGTGAGCAACGCGAATTTGGTGAATACAAAAATTTTCTGAAGCTTGAATTATAGTTTTTAACATTTGCACCCTTTATTAAACTTGATTATACTTCATCCAATCTCAAAGCAAAATTAAACTCTTAACAATAAAACAACGATAAAGCCTAGTAGGTGTATAATTCGAAAAAAGTTTAATGGCGTTTTATGATTGAATTGATATTTCTTGGCACTATTGTTGGGGTACTTTCTGGTTTTTTTGGTATAGGTGGTGGAACGATTTTAGTTCCACTTCTTTTGATGCTAGGTTATGAAATAAAAGTTGCCATAGGAATAGCAGTAGTTCAGATGGTTTTTAGTTCTGTTTATGGGAGTTATTTAAACCATAAAAAAGGTACACTAGACACTGCAATGATTGGTGTTATAGGTATTGGTGGATTTGCAGGAGCCTTACTAAGTGGAAATATCGCATCTAGCTTTAGTGATTTAGCATTAGAGCTAATATTTTTAGCCTTTGCTATATTTGCACTTTTGAGATTATTTTTTAAGACAAAAGAAGAGTTGACCCAAAGAAAGCTAAGTAAAGTAGTGCTTTTTATAATAGGCTTTGTGTTGGGTGCTATTAGTATGACGATTGGAGTTGGTGGTAGTATATTGCTTGTGCCAATTTTAGTTGGTTTTTTACATGTACCACTAAAACAAGCCATCTCTGCAGGGCTCTTTTTTGTGGTTTTTTCTTCAATCGCAGGGCTCATATCTCATGCAAAAATAGGACATGTTGATTTTAGTAGTGGAGTTATAATAGGCTTGGCATCTCTGTTTGGAGTCTATCTTGGCATCCACTTAAAAGATAGAGTAGATATTGCGCTACAAAAGAAGCTTCTTGTCGCTTTTTACTTTTTAGTTGTGGCATATTTAATACAAAGAATTTTTACTTAGGAATTTAAAATGAAAAAAGATTATATTACGATAACTGGTGCGAGAGAGAATAATTTAAAAAATATTAACTTACAAATCCCAAAAAATGAATTAGTAGTTATGACGGGTATTAGTGGAAGTGGAAAGTCAACTCTAGCTTTTGATACACTCTATGCAGAGGGGCAAAGAAGATATATGGAATCTTTGTCGTCTTATGCAAGACAGTTTTTAGATCGTGTTGGAAAGCCTGATGTTGATAAGATTGAAGGACTTACTCCTGCTATTGCGA
>CAYWVG010000019.1:0-20688 GCA_964461645.1 uncultured Sulfurimonas sp.
TCACACTTTTAATGTCTCAAAAAAACTAGGGCTACTTCATAGAAAAACCTACGACTTACAAGCTGCCATTGAGCTTACAGAGATGCTAAAGAGTTTTGATGAAAATGATCCGTTAAAGTATGACTTTGCTTTGTACAGAATTGGGCAAGAAAAATTAGTTTAAAAGAGACGCTCTTTTTAAAATAAAATAACTAAATATAGGAGCAGATATGCAAAATGATCACTTTAAAGATAGAGCTAAAGAGTGGGATAACAAAAGTAATAGTAACACAAAAACAATTGGTGGGGCGATTTTAGAAAGATTTGCCTTGCACTCTGAGATGGAACTTTTAGATTTTGGAACAGGTACTGGACTTTTGGGCTTTGAGATTGCAGAGCATGTAAAAAAAGTTTATGGAGTTGATACTTCTCTTAGTATGTTAGAAGAGCTTCGTGCTAAAAATACTTCTGAACTTAGCATTGAACCTCTCTATCAAGATATCATCAAAGTGCCTCTACAAAGAAGCTTTGATGGACTTATTAGCTCTATGACTCTGCATCATATAGAAGATTTGCAACTATTTTTCAATACAATATATTCAAATATAGATGATGATGGTTTTATAGCTATAGCTGATTTAGAACTTGAAGATGGTAGTTTTCACTCTGATAACATGGGGGTTTTTCATTTTGGTTTTGATACAGAAGAACTACGAAGCGTAGCAGCTAGAAGTGGATTTAAAGATATAGAAATCTCACAAGTAAACACTATAAAAAAACCACATAAAGAGTATGGTGTTTTTTTACTTACTGCCATAAAATAACTTTATAAAGATACAATACCAAAATGAAAAAAATATTCTTTTGTTTACTCTTAATACAAACTTTTTTGTACTCATGTGCTACATGTTCGTTTATGATTCCTACTGCAGGTGTTGGGCTAAAACTTCCTATAGAAAATAATAAACTAAAAAAAATAGAAGTACTTTGGCATTTTTCTGATGTTTATACCTCTGAGCTAACTTTAAATTATGATAAAAATAAAAATCTTGTTTTAGATAAAGAAGAGCTTGAAAAGGTGTTAGAGATAAAAATAAAGTATCTTTTACCTAAAAATATGCTCACACTCATAAAATATGGCGACAGCGAGCATGAAGAAATCATAGACGCAACTTATGATGATTTTAATGTAGAAATATTAGATAAAAGGCTTCTGTTTAAGTTTAATATTTTTGTTGATATTGATATAAAAGATAAGCATGCAATCTCATTTTTGTTTGAAGATGATGAGTCTTTTTTTAGTTTTATAGTTGATGATGTAGATGTGCAAGCAAAAGATTTGTACTTTATGAAAAATCTATACCTCTTTAGTGCGGCAATACTTTTTAGTTTTGAACCTTTTGAAAAAGTAGAGCAAGATAGCGTGGTGCAATTTGGAACTATTTTAAAAGAAGATGTAGTTATAGAAGATGAGCCAGAAGAACAAGAAGAGCAACAAAAAAAAAGTGAAAGTCTAACGCAAGAGAGTCTTTTACTTCAAACTATAGAGAAGCTAAAGTCTCTTTTTACGGAGGCAAATGAGAGTAAGAAACCTCTAACCTATCTGCTTATTTTGCTTTTTGCTTATCTCTATGGAGTTGTTCATGCTATAGGTCCAGGACATGGTAAAACACTTGTGGCTAGTTACTTTCTCTCAAATGACAGATCTTACACTAAAGCCTTTTTTATCTCTCTTGCCATTGGAGTTGTGCATACTTTCTCAGCCTTTTTACTAACCTTAGTCATCTACTTTCTTATAGAAACTTTTCTAGTTCAGTTTATGCAAAACACCATCATGCTAACTACAAAAATCTCCGCTTTTGTTATTATTGCGATAGCTATCTATCTACTATATAAAAAACTAAGAGCATATAAAATTAGAAAAAAGAGTATGAGCTTTAGTACAACACCTCATATATCTAGCTGTGGTTGTGGCTCTTGTAAAGTAGATAAAAACTCTACTGATATGGCGCTTATAGTCTCAGCTGGAATCATCCCTTGTCCTGGGACTGTTACTATTTTTATCTTTTCACTCTCGATGGGGATGTATTTGCTAGGTTTTTTATCAGCTTTTGTGATGAGTCTGGGGATGAGCACTATAATCTTTCTCTCAGCCATCATAAGCGTAAGTGTGCGTAAAAAAACCTCACAAAAGCATACAAAGATTCAAGTTGTCTTAGAGTATCTCTCACTAGCACTTATCTTTATCTTAGGTGTTGTGCTTTTGTTCTCGGCATAGGCTCTAAAGCGAGACTAGCCCCGAACGAGTTCGGGGCTCTTAGGCTTATATAAAATAATATAGTTAAATTTCGCTATAATCGCATCTTTAATATATAAACTTTATTTCAAGGAGATTATGATGGAGTGTGAGTTTCCCTCAGTAAATTCAAACAAAAAAGAGATACAAGAAATTTTTAAAGATATAAAAACTATTGCTGTTTTAGGTCTGTCTCCAGATGAGACTAAGGCTAGTAATAGAGTTGCGGCTTATCTTCAGGAGTGTGGTTATAAAATAGTTCCAATCTATCCAAAAGAAGAGACTATTCTTGGAGAAAAAGTTTATAGATCACTAAAAGAGATACCATTTGAGATAGATATGGTTGATATTTTTAGAAAACCAAAAGCACTTGATGATGTTGCTGATGCGTGTATCGCAAGAGGTGATATTAAGGTTTTTTGGTCACAAATAGGTATAGTAAACAATGATGCTGCACAAAGAGCTAAAGATGCAGGAATAAGAGTTGTACAAAATCTATGTGCGATGGTAGAACATAAAGCGTTGGAAGGTTAATCAAGTTGTTAAATATAGAAAAGATTTATAAAGCAAGAGAAACGATAAAAGATGTTATCTCGCAAACTCCATTTTCGTATGCGCCACATCTGAGTAAATTATCATCAATGCAAATCTACTTAAAAAAAGAAAATCTCCAGATAACTGGTGCTTTTAAAATAAGAGGTGCTTATAATAAAATAGCCTCTCTTACGGATGCGCAAAGAGATTGTGGTGTGATAGCTGCAAGTGCAGGAAATCATGCTCAAGGAGTTGCTCTAAGTGCCTCGAAGTTTGGCATCAGAGCAGTTATTGTTATGCCTGATTCTACTCCACTTACAAAGATTGATGGTGTAAAGCTCTATGGTGCGGAAGTGATTTTGGCTGGTTCTAACTATGATGAAGCTTACGCCTACGCAAAGGAGTTTGGAAAGAAAAACTCTCTGACTTTTGTACACCCTTTTGAAGATGAAGAGGTTATGGCGGGACAAGGCACACTTGCACTTGAAATTTTAGAGTCATGTAAAGATTTAGATGCTGTAGTTATTCCAGTTGGCGGTGGCGGACTTATCGCTGGAATGGCTACTGCCATCAAGAGTATTAACCCAAACATAGAAGTAATCGGAGTTAGTGCAAAAGGCGCTCCTGCTTTTAAAGAATCATTTGAACTTAAAAAAGCAGTTGATTCTCTTAGTGTTAGGACCATAGCTGATGGCATAGCCGTTAGAGATACTTCTCCCTTAACTCTTGAGTATGCACTAAAGAGTGTAGATAGGTTTGTGAGCGTTGATGATGCAGAGATTGCTAGTGCTATTTTGGCTCTACTTGAGAAGCAAAAACTCGTAGTAGAAGGAGCTGGAGCCGCATCTGTAGCCGCTGCTATACACAACAAGCTCGATCATCTAAAGGGAAAAAAAGTAGCTTTAGTTCTAAGTGGCGGAAACATGGATGTCACACTTTTATCAGTAATTATTGAAAAAGGGCTTTTAAAATCTGGTAGAAAGATGAAGCTAACAGTTACTCTTATAGATAAGCCAGGTTCACTTATGCGCTTTACTGAGATACTAAAAGAGTTAAATGCAAATATTGTCCATATCGCTTACGATAGAACTTCAATCTCGCTTGATTATGGTGATGCAAATGTTACTGTTCACATGGAAACAAAAGGACAAGAGCATCAGCAAGAGATAGAAGATATGCTAAGAGCTGAGGGATACCTAAGAGATCATTAGTATGAATGCAGCAAAAGAACTAAGTTTTAAAGATGCCATCATTAGAGTTAAAATCATGGATGATGGCTCACTCTTAGTTGTGGATGCAAAGAGTGTAGTTAGATTCTTAGATATTCTTAGTTTAAAAACTCTATCTGGATTTAAATGTGGTGTAGAGTATAAAAGTTTTAAGAGACAAGTATTTGACTTTAGTGGTGATGGTCTCTATTTCACACTTATAAGTTCAAGTAGCAAAGAATCTCTTCTTTATAACGCAAAGAGTAAAAAAACTATAGCAAAGATCGATAGACACAGCGGTGAAGTAAACTGTGTAGCAATTGATCCTAAATCTAAATATATGTTTAGCTGTGGTGATGATGGAAAATCATACGCCATAGATATAGAAAATAAAAAAATAGCCTTCACACTTCCAATCCACTCTGATGCAGTTACTGATATAGCTTTTAGTAAAAATGCCCATTGGATAGCAACTTCAAGTTATGATAAAAAAATATATATCTTCAATATGATAACAATGGCAAAACAGCATAGGCTTATAGGACATAATGAAGCAGTTTTAAAAGTTCACTTTTTAAGTGAAAATAGACTTCTGAGTGTAGATAAAGCAAGCAATGTTATCGTTTGGGATTGTGAAGAAGGAAAGGTTATTGAGAGGCTTGAGGGTGTCCATGATGAGATATCATCTATCGCATCAAGTGAAGATGGAATCTTTTTATTTTTTGGTACAGAGTTAGGTTATGTTATGGTTTATGAGCTTGAGAGTTATAAGATGCTCTCAAGAAAATATATAAAGCTAACATCAACAATAATTGCTCTTACTTTTGATGAAAAAACTTCACAGCTCATTGTTGCAACTGAAGATGCAGACCTACTTTTTTATGACATATTTGCCTCAGAGGAGCGTATAACTAGATTCTTAAGGATAAAAAGTTATAAAAAGATACAAGAGATAGTAGAAGAAAATCCACTATTAGCCTATACAAAGGCATATCAGCTTGTTATGTCCATCTGGGATACAACTGTTAAAAAAGCTAGGTTGGCACTAGAGAAAAATGATATAGAAACAGCACTAGAAATTTTTGGAAACTTTCAGCTGATACCAGCTAGAAACTCCAGTATCAAGGCCATTATAGCAGAGTACAAAGAGTTTTACAAATTTGCTAAATTTGTACAAGAATCAAAATTTCCTCTTGCCTATGCTCTAGCTCTACAATATCCCCACTATCAAGATTCTCAACTCTATAAAACGCTTGAAACAAACTGGACTAAAACTTTTAGTGAAGCTCAAAAGTATGCCATTGACCCAAAAGGTGCAGATATGGCACGTGAAATTCTAGCTCCATATAGAGGAGTTACTCAAAAAACAAAGCTTATCCAAGAGCTATTTGCAAAGAGTGAAGTTTATAAGCGCTTTCGTATGGCTGTTGGACAAAAAGATTTTAAAATAGCCTTTGAACTTGTTAAATTAAACTCATTTTTAAAAGAACTCTCAGACTATAGAGCTCTTATAGATTATGCTGATTCACTCTATATTCAGAGTCAAAAACTAGTCCAGCAAGATGATACTCATGAGGCTATTAAGCTACTAAGAATATTAGTAGACTTTAGTGACTTTACTGAGGATGCAAAAGAGCTCATGAAAAGTATAGAAAATAGGCATAAATTTTACGCAGCTATAAAAGAAGATGATATAACAAATGCATATAATATTCTTGCATTAAATGAAGATTTACTAAGCACACAAGATGGTATAAGACTTCAAAAAGAGTACAACGATGCGGTTGCTTGCGCAAACGAATTTGCTCTAGATGCAAATATAATAGAAGTGAATAAAATTTTAGAAAAATATATGAAGATAAGCTCTAAAAACTATGCACTAGCAGGTATTTATGGTTGGTGTTATATGGTTGAACTTGAAAAAGCGATAGAAGATAAAAGGGACCAAAGCATTATAGAAAATGGAATAAAAAATTATATTTTATACTTTGGACTTCAAGATCAAATAGTCTCTTTATTTAACAACTTTAAAGAAAATTACCCACAGACAAAACTCAACCTAGAAATGCAAACAAAAGGCTCTAGGAATATGTGGAGAGCTTCTATGGTTGTAAATTCCATCTTAGTTTAATTTTAAATCACAAATTTTTCAGACTTTTTAACCTCAATCATAGTTCTTTTTTTATATAATTGGCGAATTTTTTAATAAGGAGTCGTTTATGCGAATTAGTGGCGCACAAATGGTCATTGAAGCATTAATCGCAGAGGGTGTAGACACAATTTTTGGCTACCCTGGTGGAGCGATTATGAATGTTTACGACGAGATTTATAAACAAGACAATTTTAAACACATATTGACAAGACACGAACAAGCTGCAGTTCACGCTGCCGAGGGTTACTCAAAAGCAAGTGGGAAAGTTGGCGTCGCATTGATTACAAGCGGCCCTGGTTTTACAAATGCTGTAACAGGTTTAGCTGATGCTTACATGGATTCTATCCCTTTAGTTGTAATTAGTGGACAGGTTCCAATGAGCCTTATCGGCACTGATGCATTTCAAGAGATAGACGCAGTTGGAATTAGCCGCTCATGTACTAAACACAACTACTTAGTAACAAACGCAAGTGATCTGCCTCGTGTTTTAAAAGAAGCATTCTATATTGCTGCATCTGGTCGTCCAGGTCCTGTGCATGTTGACATTCCAAAAGATGTTACAGCAGAGATTGCAGAGTTTGACTACTCGATAGAAGTAGATCTTGAGACTTATAAACCAAATGTCAAAGGTAACCCTCGCCAAATTAAAAAAGCGATGAATGCCATAGCTAAAGCTAGAAGACCACTCTTTTATATAGGTGGTGGTGTTATAAATGCAAATGCAGCATATGAAGTAAGAGAGTTAGTTAAGAGAACTGGGATTCCTGCTGTTGAGACTTTTATGGCTAGAGGTGTTTTGTCTTACGATGACGAACTTTTAGTTGGTATGCTTGGCATGCATGGCTCTTACGCATCAAATATGGCGATGAGTGAGACTGACTTAGTTATAGGTCTTGGAGCGAGATTTGATGACCGTGTAACAGGTAAGCTCTCAGAATTTGCAAAAAATGCAGGTGTTATCCATGTAGATATCGACCCAGCATCTATCTCAAAGCTTGTAAATGCAGACTATCCGATAGTTGGAGATGTTAAAAATGTTGTAAAAGAGATGCTTGAACTCTCTTCATTTATAAACCCAAATAAGTATGAATCGTGGAGAGAGACTGTAACAAATTTTGCCGAGCTCCATCCTCTTGTATATCATGAAGACACTGATAGAATAAAGCCACAATGGGTTGTAGAGAGAGTTGGAGAGTTGCTAGGTGATGGTGCAAATATCTCAACAGATGTTGGTCAGCATCAGATGTGGACAGCACAGTTTTACCCTTTTAGCCGTCCTAGACAGTTTATAAGTTCTGGTGGACTTGGAACTATGGGCTTTGGCTTTCCAGCTGCTATGGGTGTAAAAGCTGCATCACCAGAAAAGATTAGTATAAACTTTACAGGTGATGGATCTATTCTTATGAATTGTCAAGAGTTAATGACTGCGGTTGAAAAAAAACTGCCAGTTATAAATATCATCCTAAATAATAACTATTTAGGCATGGTTCGCCAGTGGCAGACACTTTTTTACGATAAAAGGCATAGTGAAACAGATCTAAGTGTTCAGCCTGACTTTGTTCTATTAGCTGAGGCATTTGGTGGGATAGGTTATAGAGTTACAACAAAAGAAGAGTTTGATGCAGCCCTAAAGGATGCAGTAGAAAAAAATATTGTCGCTTTTATAGATGTTGTAGTTGAGAGATTAGAGAACGTTATGCCGATGGTTCCATCAGGTGGAAGTTTATTTAACATGATGTTATTAGAGGCAAAGGAGAAGTAATGACTGAAAATAGTGAAAGAAGAGTAGTTTCAGTTATCGTGGTTAATGAAGCGAGTGTTTTATCTCGCATCACAGATCTTTTTTCTGGTCGTGGATATAATATCACTTCACTAACAGTAGCTCCAATTCCTGATAGTAAATACTCAAGGCTAACTATAGTAACCTCTGGTTCTGTTAGAGTTATAGAGCAGATTACTAAACAGCTTCACAAACTTATCCCTGTTTTAAAAGTTTATGAGCATGCTGATTTAGTTGAAAAAGAGATGGCTCTAATGAAGTTTCCTATAACCGAGAACATTAGCGATATTGCTGCTATGTGTCTAGCTTACAATGGGAATATAGTAAATGTTGGTGAAAATATCTTTATAGCGATGATAGCAGATGAGCCAAAAAGAGTAGATAATTTCTTAAAGATGATAAAAAGATATAATCCTAAAGAGATAGTAAGAAGTGGTGCCGTAGCACTTGAGAGATAGTACATGCTCCTTAGCGAAGTAGCAACACATCTTAAAAGTGATTTTATTGGAGATGACTTAGAGATAGGCTCTATGAATGAGCTATCTCTTGCATCTCATACACAACTAACATTTGCAACGCATAAAAAATATGCCGCAACACTTTCATCTTCACAAGCAAAAGCTTTTTTGATACCACAAAACTTAATAGAATATCTACCAGAAGGCTCTTCATATATAGTCTGCGAAGATGTCTCAATCTCCATGGCATATGCTACAAAACTCTTTGCTCCTAAACTTATAGATTTTGATGCAAAAGATGTAGTTGTTGGTGATGGCAGCTTCGTAGATACAATGGCAAAAGTAGAAAATGGCGCAGTAATAGGTCGTGATGTTACTATTATGGCTGGTTCTTACATAGGTTCAAATGTTGTCATTGGAGATAGAACTACAATATATCCAAATGTGACGATATACAGAGATTGCGTGATAGGCTCTGATTGTATTATTCATGCTTCAACTATTATTGGAGCTGATGGTTTTGGATTTTCACATACAAAGCAGGGTGAACATATTAAGATATATCAAAATGGAAATGTAGTTATCGAAGATGATGTTGAGATTGGTGCAAACTGTGCAATAGATAGAGCTGTCTTTAACTCAACTCTTATAAAAAAAGGTGTGAAGTTTGACAACTTTATACATATAGCGCATAATTGCGAGATAGGTGAATACTCTATTTTTGTGGCTCAAAGTGGAGTGGGTGGTTCAACTAAGCTTGGAAGAAATTGTGTTGTTAGTGGGCAGAGTGCATTTTCAGACCATCTAGATATTGCTCCTTTTTCAACTTTTAGTGCAAGAAGTGGAGTTACAAAGAGTATAGCCAAAAGTGGTGGAGTCTATAGTGGGTATCCTCTTATGGATCATCGTGAGTGGAGAAGACTTCAAGCAAAGATTGCAAAACTAAATTCTTAAAAGAGGAAATGTGATGAAGATATCAGAAATAGCTTCAATAATTGGAGCAAAATACGATAAAGAAGACTTTGAAGTTACGGGTATGAATACTCTCAAATCTGCTTCAAAAACAGAACTCTCTTTTGTATCAAATTCAAAGTATATTAACGATATAAAAGACTCACAAGCTGGAGCTATAATAGTAGATGTTAATACTGTTGAATTTGTGCCATCAGGCTCTATAGCTTTAGTGGTAGAATCTCCTTACTGGGAGATGGCAAAGCTCTCAAAATACTTTGCTCCTTGTATAGAAGATGAAACACTTCCTACTCCCAAGATAGGCGAGGGTAGTAGTATATCTCCAAAGGCTGAGATAGCAAATGGTGCTACAATTGGTAGAAATTGCACAATTTTAGCTCATGTATATATAGGTGCAAATGTTACAATAGGTGATAATGCTATCATCTATCCAAGTGTTACTATCTATAGAGATTGTAAAATTGGCAGTGACTGCATTATACATGCCAATACAACTATAGGTAGTGATGGGTTTGGTTTTGCTACTTCAAAATTGGGTGAACATAAAAAAATATACCAAAATGGAAATGTGGTCATTGAAGATGATGTTGAGATTGGAAGCTCTACCACAATAGATAGAGCTGCTTTTGGCACTACATTTATAAAAAAAGGTGTTAGGATTGATAATCTTGTTCAAGTTGGACATAACAGCGTTATAGGAGAATATAGCGTCTTAGTCTCACAATCAGGAATCTCTGGTTCTACCACAATGGGACGAAATGTTGTGATGGGTGGACAGAGTGCTACAGCAGGGCATCTTGAGATTGCGCCATTTACAACAATGGCTGCAAGAAGTGGAGTTACAAAGAGCATCAAAAAGAGTGGCTTAACATTTGCTGGTTTTCCTCTTATGGAGCATAGATTATGGTTGAAACTTCAGGCAAAACTAGCTAGACTAAACAAATCGCATTAGTGCAATTAGTTTAAAAAAATATAAAGGAATATAAACATGTCAAAAACAATAAAATTAAGCGGAACAAAAAAAGGTGTTATATCTATAACTAAATTAGAAGAGCCATATGGAGAAGATAGTGAGACAGTAGCTAGTATTGGTATATCTCTAACTGGAAAGAGTGACTCTCCAGAGTGGAAAGTCCATATACCACTAGACAATTTAGATGAAGTTATAGAAGCACTTCAAGCTCTAAAGTAGTCTTTCACTCAATCTTATGAGTTTTAACGCAGATCATTGGAGCTAGTTGAGTTCTTCTGGCTCCCACGCTCTGCGTGGTAGCCTGTATATGTACAACAACTCAGATATATATGAGTTCGTAATAAAATTAAGCTTTCAACTCTTTTACAAACTCTGCAATTCTTGCAATACCTGTACGGATAGTCTCTATGTCAGTTGCAAAACTCATTCTAAAGTAACCCTCGCTTCCAAAAGCAACACCTGGCACTACAGCTACAAGTTTTTTATCAAGCAAATCTTTTGAAAATTCAAGTGAATCAGAACTAATCTCTTTGATATTTACAAATAAGTAAAATGCACCATCAGGTTTTACAACGCTAAGTCCATCTATCTTGTTTATAAGCTCATAAGCTTCATCTCTTCGTTTTATAAATTCAAGTCTCATCATCTCTATATCTGCATCAGCACTGCCATCAAGTCCAGCAATAGCAGCCTTTTGAGTTATAGTATTGATATTTGAAGTACTCTGACTTTGAAGCTTTTTAGTAGCTTTAATTAGCTCAGTATTGTGTGCAGCCATATAGCCAAATCTCCAACCCGTCATTGCTACTGATTTGCTTAGTCCATTGATAGTTACTGTTCTTTTGTACATATCTTCACTAACAGCCGCACAAGATGTAAATGTACCCTCAAATGTTAGTTTTTCATACATCTCATCAGATGCAACGATGATATCAGTTCCCTCTAAAACCTTTCCTATAGCTACAAGTTCATCTTTTGAGTAGATAGAGCCAGTAGGGTTTGATGGAGTAGTTAGTATTAGCATCTTTGTTTTTGGTGTTATTGCAGCTTTTAATTGCTCAGGTGTTATCTTAAAAGCTGTCTCATCATTAGTCTCTATCTCAACCACATCGCCACCACAGTATAAAACTAACTCAGGATAAGTAACCCAGTAAGGTGCAGGGATGATAACTTCATCTCCCTTTTGTATAGTTGCACTAATGAGGTTAAAAAGAGAGTGTTTAGCACCATTATTTGTAATGATTTGATTAGGTGCATAGGTAAGATTGTTATCTCTTTTTAGCTTGTTTGCTATGGCTTGTCTTAGCTCCACTATACCATCTACTGCAGTATATTTTGTAAAACCTTCATTTATTGCTGCAATTGCAGCATCATTGATGACTTTTGGTGTGTTAAAGTCAGGCTCTCCAGCAGAAAAACTAAGTATGTCTTTTCCCTGTGCTTTTAATTCTTGTGCTAAGGTAGTAATAGCAATCGTAATTGATTCAGATAGTGTGTTAACGCGGTCAGTTAGCATAAGTGCATTCCTTACAATAAAATAATGCTGCAATTATACTTAAAATACCTTATGATAGTAGAAAGTTTAATCTTTTGTAGATTTAAAATATTTTATAGCTTTTGGGTACGATATTTTGTAATACTAACTAGCAAGTTCTACTAGTTCCCTCGCTCCCAAGTTTTACTTGGGAGTGTATATATCAATGACAATAGAAATAAAATATGAATTCCCAAGTGAAACTTGGGAACTTGTGCTTCGCACTTGTGACTTTAAAATAAAATTTGCAAGCCTTATTTACTGGGTTCCTCGTGGAGGACTCCATTGCTTAGCGTTCCTAAAAACCTAGTTCTTCATAGCTTTAATAAAAGACTCATAGATATTTTCTAATTCTAAATCTTTCTCTAACACGTTTTTGTTATCAACAACTAAAATATGCTCTAATATAGCGACTCTTTTTAAAAGATATTCAAACATCTCTTTGTTTATATCTGGAAGTAAGTTATGCATAAATGGATCTTTACATCTCCCTTTTGCAATAACATGCGCCGGAATACCAATAGCAGTAGAACAATCTGGAACTTCTCTAACTACAACAGAGTTAGCTCCTATTTTTGAATACTCACCAATAGTAATATTTCCTAAAACTTTAGCACCAGCACCAATAACCACACCTTTTTTTATAGTAGGGTGACGTTTTCCTTGAACTAAAGAGACACCACCTAAGGTTACTCCCTGATAAATCAAAACATCGCTTTCTATAACAGCGGTCTCGCCAATTACTACACCAGTTCCATGATCTATAAAAACTCTTGGTCCAATAACTGCAGCTGGATGTATATCTATATGAGTTGTGATATGAGTTATGCCCATAATCATCCTAGCCAATCTTTTAAAATTTGCTTTATGAAGTCTATGTGCTACTCTATACCACGCTATTGCCCAAACACCAGGATAGTTAAAAAGAAAATCTAGCTTAGAGTTTAGGGCAGGGTCATTTCTATAAACATTTAAAAAGTCATCTTTGATTTCGCCAAATAGTCCCATAATTAACCTTAGTTTGTAGTTCTTAAATAACCATTTTGCTTTACAAAAGTTTCAAGTTTTGCAAGTGTATCATTTTTTTCTTGCTCGGATATAAAGTCACTTTTTATCAAGTCATTTTTAAGTTTATCTAAAATATTATCTTTACTATATCCAATTGATTCTAATATTTCTAAGATATTTTTTGATTCAACTTCGTTGGTTATTTTATGACCATCTTCATCAATCTCTATAGTATATTCGCTAGGACGAGTAAAGAGATTGTGGTTCATCCCAAGCGTTTCTTGGTACGCTCCAACATTAAAGAAGCCTAGGAAATAATCCTCTTCATCAAGATCTATATCGTGCAAATAGAGAGGTTTATCAGGATCAAAACCTATCTCTCCATCACTATCACAAGTTATATCCCATAGAGATGCGGCTCTTAGTGGAGTTGTGTTTAGATAGTGCAGAGGCATAACAGGAAAGTGCTGGTTTAAGCCCCAATAATCTGGCAAGCTTTGAAAGATAGAAGCGTTTATAAGATATCTCTCTTGTAGCTTTACCTGAAGCTGCTCTAGCTCATCTGTTGGATCTGCTGACTTTAGGTAGAGTGCCCTTTTTATAATGTTATGCACTAAGATCTCAGCGTTTGATCTATCTTGTAGATCAATATAACCTAAATCAAAAAGGGTCAATAGTGATTCCATATGGTCTAGCGCATCGTGGAGATACTCTATACAATTTTGATTGCTAAGGAGGTTGTTTAACTCTATGAGTTCATCAAGAAGAGGTGGATTTACAGGTTTAAAGTTTAGTAGTTTTTCTTGATAGTCATGAGTAAATAGTTCTAAAACTGGAGTGACTAAAACAGCATGAGATGCTACTATAAATCTACCTGACTCTGTGAAAATATTTGGATGCTTTACATTTTTGGCATCCATGACTTGTCCTAGAGAGAAGACAACAGAGCTTGTAAACTCATCTATTGAGTAGTTTCTTGCTTTTGACTTTGTGTGTTGGTCATATTCTACTGCAAGTCCACCACCGATGTTTATATTGTCAAGTGAATGTGCGCCCATTTTTCTAAGCTCAGCATAGATATTTCCAGCCTCTCTTAGTGCTTTTTTAAGTGGAGCTATATCTGACATTTGAGAACCTAGATGGAAGTGAATCATACTTAGGTATTTTAATAAATCAGCTTCTCTTAGGAGGTTGATAGCTTCTATGATCTCCGTAGAAGTCAGCCCAAATTTAGCATCCATTCCACCACTTTTAGCCCAGATGCCACTTCCTGCACTATGAAGTCTTACCCTGATACCAATATCTGGAACTTTTAAGTTACACTCTTGTGCTACTTCAATGATGGTCTCAAGCTCGCCTAAACCCTCAATCGTTAGAGTGATATTGTGTCCGCTTTGAGCTGCGATAAATCCTAGAGTTATCATCTCTTTATCTTTAAAGCCATTTACTGTGATGTATGCTCCGGTTGGTGTTTTACTCATAGCTAGGACTAATTCTGCTTTAGAGCCCGCTTCAAGTCCATAGTTAAATCTTTTACCTTGTTTAGTGATAGCTTCAATAGCATTAGGAAATTGATTTACTTTAAGAGGAAAAACAGCATTAAAATTGCCTTTGTAGTTATTGGCTTTTATGGCTTTGTCAAAGTAAGAGTATAGGCTACTAATCTGTTTTTTAATAAGGTGTGGAAACCTTAAAATCATAGGGCCTCTAACATCATTAGAACGAATTTCTTGAACTAATTCTAAAATAGAGGGCATACTTTTATAGTTTAGTTTAACTTCACCATTTTCTACTATAAAATTTTTATTTGACCAAATGTCTAATCCAAAATGATTCATACGTGCAACTTTTGTTGAAAATACTTATCTATATCGAAAAATAGTTCGGAATTTTGATTTCTAAAAGTCAAATGTTTTTTATCCATATCGTTTATATTTTTAATACCCATAACTGCAGATACCATCTTCATCCCCTTAATTAAGTTTAAATGATAGTTTCCTATCTCTTTACCTTCTTTTTTTACAAGATATGATGCTCTTTTCTTCTCATCTTGTGTAGCCATACCAACTGGGCAAACATGAGACCCAAAACCAGAACACATTCTAGCACGAATACATCCACCACTCATCATAAATCCTCTAGCAATACCAACTGCATCTGCACCCATACAAAGTGTGATGATGGCATCATCTGGAGTGAGTATTTTACCACTTGCTATTATCTTTATATCCTTACGAATATCGTGTTTTTTTAGCATAGCATCTAATATATAAAGGGCATTATTTGTTGTAAGGCCTACTGATTCCATCAGCTCTAGCGGAGCAGTTGCACTTCCACCTTCACCACTATCTACTGATATAAAATCAGGTATATTTTTGCCATCAGCTTTTCTTTTTGCAATCTTACTTGCTAGCTCATCTACAGCAGCTATGTCAGATATAACTATCTTAAAGCCAACAGGTTTAAGTGATAGTTTCTGGAGTCTCTCTACAAAGTCAAGAAGGTGCTCAGTTGTGTCTGCATAAGGAAATCTGTTTGGTGAGAAGATATCCTTTCCTTGTGGTACACCCCTATAGTAAGCAATATCAGCAGTTACTTTTGCAGCTGCTAGTTTCCCGCCAGTCTGTTTTGCACCTTGAGCTATTTTTATCTCAGTCATACGACAAAATTTCATAACTTTTTGATACTTTAACTCATCAAACTTTCCACTAGCATCTCTTACACCATAAAGGCCAGAGCTCATTTGAAATATTATGTTTGAAATATCTTGCGGAACTTCTTTTGGAAAAGCCTCCAGAGGAGCGTTCCAGTTTACACGAAAAAGTACGTGAGACGTTGTATCGTATATATAAGTATTTTGTGTATCTCTGTTTAGTAAAGCAGTTCTATACCACTTCAAAGCCCTTGCACGATTAAAAAGTTTATCTCCTACTTTAAAAACAAACTCAGCCCAAGGTGTACTCTTTACAATCTCTAGATAATCACAATCTTTTAAGTTTGGTTTATGAGTAAAAAGATGATTTGAAGTGAGTGAACCTTCTCCTATATTTATAGTTAGATTTGTTTTAGCTCCTGCGATAGAGAATGCTCTAACTGCTTCTGGGGAGATTGAACCATCACTCATAGCAGAACGAATAATTGGGGTATGAGAAACAAAAGGAATCTCTCTATCTTTACCAAAAACAACACTTGTATCTTCGTCTACTTCATCTTCATTTAAAACATTTGTAGAGTGTTTTATGATAAATCTTGAACCAGAAAATGGTTGAGCAACTGAAAAAGATTTAAAATTTGGTAAGTCTTTTGCTGCTGTATAAACCCAGTCAACTTTATCTTTTGAATCATAAAATGTTTCTTCTGCAAAGTATTGGCGGAGCGGCTCACGAAGTGCTTCAAAAAAGTATCTAAAGCGACCAATCACAGGATAGTTTATAAGCAAGGCGTGCTTTCTTTGGATATATTTATCATAGATAAATAAGGCTACAATACCAAAGACTACAGCGAGTATAAAGAACTCAATAAACTCTACGAATACAAGCCATATACTATGAAGTATGTCCATATTAAAAATCCTCTATTTTAATTAATTGTTCTGTCTTTTCTTCTAAATTTTTAACCCAAATTGTACCATTATTTAGCTCATTTGAACCAATTACACAGCAAAATTTAGCATCTATTTTATCAGCTGATTTTAGATGTTTTTGTAAATTTTTTGTTTTATAATCAAGTGTTACTTTATGTGTTTTTCTCTTTCTTTGAGCTAGCTTTACTACTATGTCAATAGACTCATCGTCTAAAGCTCCCATATAGTAGCCATCCCTTTGATTTTCTGGCATTTTGATGAGTTCTAATAATCTTTCAATTCCCATAGCAAAGCCAACTGCAGGTGTAGCCTTCCCATCTAAAAATTCTACAAGCCTGTCATATCTTCCACCACCAGCTATGGCACTTTGACTTCCTATATTGTCACTAACAAACTCAAATGCAGTTTTGGAATAATAGTCAAGTCCACGAACAAGGTTTGTATCTATCTCATAGCTTATATCATTCTCTTTTAGTATTTTTTTTAAGCTACTAAAATCATCATCACAACTCTTGCACAGAGAGTTTAAAAGCTTTGGCGCATCTTTGTATATAGTTTGACAAGTTGAGTTTTTACAATCAAGAACTCTGATGGGATTAGTTTCAAGTCGGCGAATACAATCCTCACAAACTCTATCTTCTACACTTTTAACAAAGTTGACAAGGTTTTGGCGATATGGTGGCATACACTCACTGCATCCTAAAGAATTTAGTTGAAGTCTATAGCCGATGCCAAGAGCATTTAAGATATCACTAACCATCATAATCATAGAAGCATCTTCATAAACACTCTCTACTCCAAAGCTCTCAACTCCAAACTGATGAAACTCTCTAAGTCTTCCTTTTTGAGGTCTCTCATATCGAAACATAGGTCCATGATAGAAAAATCTATGAATACCACCAGCTTTGTCAAGTTTTTTCTCAATAAAAGCTCTTACAACACCAGCAGTCCCCTCAGGGCGAAGACAAACATCATTGTCGCCTTTATCTATAAACTGATACATCTCTTTTGAGACAATATCACTAGAATCTCCAACAGAACGCTTAAAAAGAGCTGTCTCTTCAAGCAGAGGAGTCTCTATAAAGTGGTAACCATACCTTTTGGCTATATCAGTAGCCGTATCTATAAAGTGAGTGAATCTTTGATAATCTTCACTCATAATATCATTCATGCCTCTTAACGACTTAATCATGTAGTTCCTTGGATATTTCTATATTGGAGTAAAATATATGAAAGGATACCATTTTATGCTTATATCAGATTTATTTTAGAGTATAAGCTCGAACAAATTTATGAGTGATGGCTCGTTTGGAGTCTTGAACTTGTTCGAGGCTAGCATGACTTTAAAACTTAAAAGTCTTTGCCAAAAAGATGTTACAAAAGCTTTTTTAAATCTCCTTTAATTATAAAATATTATAATACTAAGCTAACGTGTGATAAAAAAACTTAAGGAGAACATTATGATAGAGTTAAAAAAACTTCCATTCGCTGAGGATGCCTTAGAGCCTTTTATATCTAAAGAGACTATAGAGTTTCACTACCATAAGCACCACGCTTCTTATGTTAAAAACTTAAATGACCTTATAAAAGGCACAAAGTATGATGAGCTTGCCCTCTCATCTATCATTCGTGATAGTGAGGGAGCTATGTTTAACAATGCAGCTCAAACTTTTAACCATGATTTTTACTGGAAATCTCTGTGTGCTAAGTCAACCCCACCAGAAGGAAAACTTCTTGCTAAGATAAAAGAGGATTTTGGTTCGCTTGATGCTCTAAAAGAAGAGTTTTTAAAAAAAGGTGCTACTCTTTTTGGTTCAGGTTGGGTTTGGCTTGTTCGTGAACCAAAAGGTCAACTTATGTTAAAACAGACTAGCAATGCAGACACACCGCTAAGTTATGGGGCTGTTCCTCTTTTTGTTTGTGATGTTTGGGAACATGCTTACTATATAGATTTTCGTAATGCAAGACCAAATTATTTAGCTGAATTTTGGGAGCATATAAATTGGGAGTTTGCACAAAAGACCTATGAAGCAACAGATAATGATGTTTTTATTGCAATAGAACCGTGTAATGATATACACGACCCATTTTGCCAGATACTAGATGAGATGCAAAACAATGATAGAGTCACAAGCTAAATAGCTTTAATTATCTCTTTAGTGATTGCCTCTATATCTTTAGTGGCATCTACCACTACAAGCTCCAACTCTAGGAGCTGTGTAGCTTTTATGATGGCCTCTTGGATGCTAAGTAGATACTCAACACCACGAAGTTCGATGCCATCAAGCTTTTTTTGAGATAGTCTAAACTCCAATTCCTCTTTTGTAAGTGTTAGTAAAAAGACTTTTTTAGGGTAGATACTATCAGTTGCAAATCTATTTAGATGAACAATTGCTGTCTCACTTATCTCACCTTGAACTAAAGCGTAAGCAATCCCGCTAACAACACTTCTATCAGAGATAATCATTTTGTCGATATTTGGCTTTATCACCTCTTGAATATGCTCAGCTCTATCTGCTAAAAAGAGCAAAAACTCAGCTTTTTTACTTCTTATATCTGCATCTAAGACTATCTCTCTTATCTTAGATCCAAGAGCAGTTCCACCAGGTTCTTTTGTGATAATGGCATCTTTGAAATGCTCTTGAAGTTTTTCTATCTGAGTGCTTTTTCCAGCAGTATCAATGCCCTCTATTGTTATATACATCTCTGTTTGCTCCCTATGATGTTTTGCACTTCACTAGGAAGCAAATGCTCTGTTTTTGCTTTAAACTTTAAAAGACTTCTTACACTTGATGAGCTTATAAAAGCGTGTTTTAGTTTTGGCATCAGGTAAACTGTCTCTATAGAGTCATCAAGCGAGTTGTTTAAATATCCAAGCTGTAGCTCATACTCGAAGTCGCTAAGTGCACGAAGACCGCGTATAAGGATAGTAGCTCCATGAGTTTTTGCAAGTTCAACAGTTAAGTTGTCAAATCCAACCACTCTTATATTGCCTAGCTTTTGGGTCGCCTTTTCTACCATTTCTATACGGTCTTCTAAACTAAACATAGGTTGTTTTTCATGTGAATCGGCGATTGCTATGATGACTTCATCAAAGAGTTTTAAAGCTCTCTCGATTATGTCAAAATGACCATTTGTAATTGGGTCAAAAGTCCCAGGATATAGTGCTATTGTTTTCAATATTACTCCCATCTCTTATAAAGATTATGTTCTATTTCAAGCAAATCAAACCATTTACCAATGATAAAATTTTCCATCTCTTCTAGTGTTTGTTGTTCTGAATAGTAGGCGATAACTGGTGGAGCTATTATAACTCCTAGGCGAGAGAGTTTAAGCATATTTTCTAGTGCAATAGCAGAAAATGGCATCTCTCTTGGAGCTAAGATAAGCTTTTTTTGCTCTTTTATCATAACACTAGCACATCTAGTTACTAAGTTATCAGAAATCCCACAAGCGATTTTAGCAAGCGTGTTCATGCTACATGGTGCTATTATCATAGCATCTACTCCAAATGAGCCAGATGCAACGCTTGCTGCTATGTTTTCATTATCATGTATGGTTAAGTTATTCTCTTTTTCTAAAACAACACCAGCATTTTTTGTCATGATAAAGTGCCTCTCAATGTTACTTGGAAGTAACTTTGTAGTCTTTATACCTAAATTTACTCCGCTAGCACCACTTGTTGCTACTACTATTTTACGCTTCATTTTTTCTCATCATCTATTTTATTATTCCTCTATTTTTTCCAACTATAACTACTTTTAGTTTTGTACCATTTGATTTTTCAACCATAATTGTATCGCCCAATTTTGCATCTTGAAGAGCTTTTGCACTAAAAGTGATAGACATATTATTGTTATCCATCGAGATATTTATATTTTCATTTCTCTTGACCATACTTAATATCTCTATGTCTCTTATAGTTATTATGCTATCTTTTTGTAGATGATGCTTACTCTCTAAAGGCATAGATTCTAGCTCTTGGATTGGTTTTGCCATAAATCTGTCTAAAATTATACTATTTTTAAATGTGTTAAGAGCTGATAAAGGAGTTGCACGAGCGAGTGTTTCTTTTGTAACATAGACAACAACTTTTGCATCTACAGCAAAGTTAAAATAAATTTTTTTATTTTTTTGTGTTTTTATGCTTAAAATACCGTCTTTTGCAAGATATGCGTCACCTCTCATCTCCACCATATAACTCTCTGGAA
>CAYWVG010000020.1:0-20080 GCA_964461645.1 uncultured Sulfurimonas sp.
CTCTTACAGAAGCAAGTCATAAAATGGCTGAGCAGATGTACAAAAAAGAGCAAGGCGGCGAACAAGCTGGTGATGCTGAAGCTCAAAAGAAAAAGAAAAAAGACGATGAAGATGTAATCGATGCTGAGATAGAGTAAAACTCTATCTCATATATAAAAAAAGAGAGTGTTAGATATCAATCTCACTTCTAACACAATCTCTTCCACTTTTCTTTGCAAGATATAGAGCCTTATCAGCTCTGTTTATAGCATCTTGCATCTCTTCACCTTCTCTGACTTCTGAGACTCCAAAGCTAGCTGTTATTGCTCCTACTTTATCAACTTTTACTTCTTTTACTGACTTATGAAGTTTTTGTGCAATTAAGATTGCACCATTTAAATCTGCTGTTGGAAGAAGAATAATAAACTCCTCTCCTCCCCATCTACAAACAATATCCACACCTCTTAGTGCTGCAAGAAGAATTTTAGAAACCTCGACAAGAGTTATATCTCCAATGTTATGTCCAAATATATCATTCACTTTTTTAAAGTGATCTATATCTAGTAGTATGACAGACATTTTGTTATGTCTTTGAACCATAGATTCATATGAAGATAGGTAGAGTTGGGTAAATTTATGTCTGTTATATAGACCTGTAAGGGCGTCTGTAGATGCTAAATTTTCATACTCTATATTTTTACTTTGCAATTTTGTATTTATATCTCTTAACTCTTTTTGATACTCTTTCATAAGTGAGCTCCACTTTGAGTATGTAAGTGCTATAAGCTCTTTTTGTGAAATTATTCCAGATAGCAGTCCATCATCATCTACCACTATAACTCTCTTGAAATGTTTCTCTTTTAGAAAAGAAAGTGCTTCTCTGATTGAGAAATTTTTGTTGATGGATTGAACTGGCGAGGACATATGTTTTTCTATCTCAACATTTAAATCAATATTATTTTTAATAAGGCTCATAATATCTTTAGTTGTAAAGATGCCAATAGGTTTTAAATCCTCTACAACTACTACATTGTCATACAGATTGCTAACCATATCCTCGAGTAAGGAGAAGATTTTAGCATCTTTTTTAACCCACTTCATTCTTCTGCCGAGCTTTAAAAAGTCTTCAAGGCGATAGTTATCCATCAGCGTATCAGGGTCAATATTTTCTGTGATATCGGTATGAGTTATAAGCCCATAGAGAGTTGAATCTTCATTTACAACACATATATACTCTATGGAATCATTTAAATACTCTATTGCTTCTAAGATATTTTGGCTCTTTTTTATAGTTGGTACTTTTGTAAGTTGTATATCTTTAAGTGATGTTGATATATCAATCTTGCTCGTTTTAAGATTCAATATGTCGATTACACCTACTACAAAATATTTATCTCCATCAACTACTATAATGTTGCGATGCTCACTATTTAACATCTTTGTAATAGCTTCTTCAAAGGTACTATTTATATCTACAGTTATAACTTCACAAGTTGCAATATCACCAATATCTGGAAACTTCATATTGTCCTCCTTTTTTTATATAGCATCTAGCGCTTTTTGAATTTTTATAGCTTGGACATGTTCACTAACATCATGAACTCTAATCATACTTGCACCATTTTTGATAGCTTCAAGATGCAGGGCTAGAGTTCCGCCTAGTCTCTCTTGTGGGCTTGAGTTTTTATCTATCATAGATTTTCTTGAAGCCCCAACTAATAGAGGTTTTTGCAAGGTTAAAAAATGCTCAAGGTGCTTAATTAACTCTAAGTTATGCTCTACTGTTTTGCCAAAGCCTATACCAATATCTAAGACTATATCTTGCACTCCAAAGCTCTGGGCCTTCTCTATCCTAGTTATAAAAAAATCACTTATTTCACTTAGTATATTTTCATATCTTGGATTTTCTTGCATAATTTCTGGAGTTCCCTGCATATGCATAATGATGGCTTGTGCTTTATAACTCGCCACAAGGCGGCAGACCTCATCATTTGCTAAACCTGTAATGTCGTTTACAATTTTAAATCCACTCTCAAGTGCTTTTTGTATCACTAACGGCTCATAGCTATCGATGCTAAAACTTACTTTCTCATAGAGTTTTTGCTCTTTTATAGCCCTTAAAATAGGTTCAACCCTTTGAAGTTCCTCGTTTGCATCTACAGCTCTTGTCTTTGGCGCAGAAGAGACTCCACCGATATCAATGATGTTAGCACCATCTTCTATCATCTGCTCTATCTTTTTTATAGCATCACTATCTACAAATCTACTGTGAGAAAAAAAACTATCATCATTGGCATTTATAATACCCATAATATCAACGCTTTTAGGTTTTTTTGCTTTTAAGATTTCTTGTAGATGCCTTGCTAAGATTTTAAGCCCAAGAGGCTGAGCTAACTCTTTTTTACTCAGTATTTTTAAGTGTTTTGTAGTGGCTATAAGGATACAGTCCACCCTTGGAGTCTTTGCAACTACTGTGCCTTTTGGAACTGCTAAATCAGCTCCTATAGATAGTGCATCTTGCTTTAAAATATTTGCAGCACCCACATGTAAGTCTCTTATATAGATAAGATGTGTCTGCATCTTAGATGAGAGAACACTACATCCACCTGCATCAACCCCAAGCCTCTCTAAATACTTCTTCGCATCTATACTATTTGATAATTTTTCAACTTGCATCTATAAACCCCATTAAAATAAGAGCTAAAACACTTTGTGGTCTTGAGTTTAACTCTAAGAGCCTGTAGGCTTTGTCGAAGTTATCTAGCTGCGCTCTTGAGAGTATAAGCATATCAACCACTGTAGCTCTATAGTAGAGTGCTTCTACCATAAGCTTAGCATCTACTCTTGATATTCTAGCATTCGCTTTTAAAAATGCAAAAATTGCAGCATAATCAAGCCTAGCAATATTTAGCTCACACCCATGGACAAGTTGAGCTTTTTCGCCTTTTTTTATTGGAAGTCTTGAGCGAATTGTTGCAAGAAGGTTTGATTTTGTAGGTGAAATGATTATATACTCAATGTTTCTAGGAGGATCTTCTAGGACCTTTAGCAAAGAGTTTTGAGAGACTGTGTGAAACTCAGATGCAGCTAAAATAATGTACTTCGTTGCAGACTCACTTATGTAAGATTCAGCTACAACGGCTTTTGCATGTTCTAGTAAAAATTTCTCTTCATGAAAAACCACTACTCTGTTTGGTGCAAGAGAGGCTTCGAGTTTAGTTATCTCTGCTTCAATGTTGCTAGAGATTAAGATATGGCTCTTTGTGATGTTATGAGCTAACATCTACCTCTCCAAATATCGTAGCATTTAGTGAAGCATCAAAGAGTTTGTAGAGTTGTATAAGTTTTATATCTATCATAGGGTCATAAGATTTTAGAGTAAAACCATTATGATACTCTTCATCAAATATCCAGAAGTAGCTATTGTCTCTTCTTTTTGCAATATCTGAGCGTCTATCATCTCCCTTACCTATATACCAAAAAAAGTAATCATCCTTATATGAGAGAGATATCATATCTTCAACTACATCTATCATCTCTCCACCACTTACATGGCGATAGTGTTCATACAAACTGTCCATGCTAACTATTGGGAGAAGTGGTCTATCAAGATTCATAGCATTGATGGAGCTAAGGATGTATTTTTCAAACCATTTTCGCTTCTCATCTGTGATTAGGATGATGGTTTTACCCTCTAAAATCTGCTCTAGTGCTAAAGAGAGAGGATTTGTCCAGTCAAATCTCTGCTCTTCTAGCCAGCTAAGAAATGCTCCATCTTCTCGTATAGCATCAAGACTCCATTGTGCAAAATCTAACACTTTTCTCACTCCATTTCAGCAAAGCTGAAATATAGTTCAATCACTAAAGCATTGGCGAGAATATTTTTTTTCATTACTTATCTAACTCGTATGCTTCGTGAAGTCCTCTAACTGCAAGTTCAGCATACTTCTCATCTATAACCATAGAAACTTTTATCTCTGAAGTTGATATCATGTTTATGTTAATATTATTTTCTGCCATTGTAGTAAAAGCTTTTGCAGCTACTCCCGTATGAGACTTCATTCCAACACCAACTATAGAGACTTTACACATCTCTTCATTGTAAGAATCAGCTCTGATATCGCCCTTTTGGATAAACTTTGAGACTACTTTTTTTGCATCTTGAAGGTCGCCTCTTGCTACTGTAAAGTCTATGTTTGTATTTCCATCATGCGCTTTATTTTGGATTATCATATCTATATTTACATCATCAGCTGCGAGTGCGTTAAATATCTCTGCTGCAATGCCAGGTCTATCTTTTACTCCCATCAAAGAGATGCGAGCTTGATTTTTATCCAAAGCTATTCCACTTACCAATAATTTTTCCATGATATTCTCTTCCTTTGTTATTAGTGTTCCCTCTGCATTTGAGAAACTTGTTCTTGTTACTAGATTTACATTTAATTTTTTTGCCAACTCTACTGAACGGTTTTGAAGAACCTTTGCACCTAGAGATGCGAGTTCTAGCATCTCATCATAAGAGATCATATCAAGCTTTTTTGCTTTTGGTTCAATGCGAGGATCTGTTGTGTATATGCCATCTACATCTGTATATATCTCACACAAATCTGCACCTAAAGCACCAGCTATTGCAACAGCACTGAGATCACTTCCTCCACGACCCAGAGTTGTTACCCTACCATCAGGGGTTATCCCTTGAAAACCAGCTACAACTATGATTTTGCCCTCTTTTAAAGACCTATTCATTGTAGTTGGATCAATACCTTCTATGCGTGCTTTTGTGTGGAGCGTATCTGTAACTATCCCAGCTCTTCGTCCTGTCATAGAGACAGCATCATGACCCAGCTCATTTAGTGCGATAGCTAAAAGCGAAGCCGTAACTCTCTCGCCTGAACTAAGTAACATATCCATTTCTGCTCTTGATGGACTTTTTGAGAAATGTTCTGCATAAGCTACGAGCTTGTTTGTCTCTCCACTCATGGCTGAGACTACAACCACTACATCATTACCAGCTTTTTTTGTCTCGCTTACACGATTTGCTACATTTTGTATGCGCTCTAAATCGCCAACACTTGTTCCGCCATATTTTTGTACTATTAACATTTAAGTCCTTAACTTATAGGTAACCTTCATCTCTAAAGTGCTTTATAACCGTCTCATAAACTGCTTGTTTAAAAGATGCACTAAGATTTAGTGCTTCTTCTACTCCAACAAACTTATAATCACTAAACTCTGGGTCCTTAGTATTTATGTTTATCTTTGCGCTTTTTTTTAGTTTTACTAGAAAATATTTTTGTTTTTGCCCCTTATAAGGACTCATCTTTCTAGCAATCTTTGGAGGAAAATCATAAGATATCCACTCAGGATACTCACTTATAATTTTCACCTTTTTTGTACCTATCTCTTCTTTTAATTCACGAAAAAGCGCTTCTAGCACTTCTTCACCTTTATCAATTCCGCCTTGTGGAAACTGCCAAATATCACTCAAATCATTTCTTTGTGCTATAAAAATCTCTTTTTTTTGCGGATAATCATTTGACACTATAATCATTGCAACATTAGGGCGATATAAATCTTTTTTATTCATCTACACACCTAATTTTAATAATTGCGATTATACAAAATAAGCTATTAAATTAAGATAATTTCATATATAAAAACTAAACTCTATACAAGTCCATAATTCTCAGCAGAATTTGGTTCACCATAGAGATAACCTTGAATATAATCAACACCAAGCTCCCTAACTTTAGCATCTAACTCTTTTGTGCTTACAAACTCAGCTATGGTTTTAATTTTTGCATTTTTTACAAAATCCAAAAGTGCAACTACCATATGTTCTACATTTTTATCAGTATTTAATTTCTCTATCAAAGAGCCATCAAGCTTTATGTAGTCAATATCTAACTTTATGATGTTTGTAAAGTTAGAATATCCTGAACCAAAATCATCTATAGAGATCTTACAATTATACTTTTTTACCATTTTAATAAACTCTTCTATAAGCGCATAATCTTCTATATCTTCAGACTCTACAATTTCAAAAGTTATCCCATCTCCCCCATACTTGTCTAGTCTATTTTTTATATATTCTCTCATACTTTTAGAGTTGATATTTTCATATGCAATATTTATAGATATATCTGCTTTTTTATTAGCATAGATATTAAAAACTTTTTGTATCATCTGCCTTGAGAAAAACTCAAATGTGTTATCTTGTTTTGCTGAGTCTAAAAAATGACAAGGCGATACTACTTCACCATTATCAATAACAAGTCTTGCTAATGCTTCATATTTCATCACTGAATTATCTTTCACATCTATGATGGGTTGAAAGTAAGGCACTACATTGCCTTCATTGAGAGCTTTTTTATATATTTTTAGCCTATTTAGTGTAGCTTTTTGGAGTTCTAAGGTACTTTGATTGTTGTTATAAATAATCAGATTTTTTTTAGACATAATGGCATCTTGTAGCGCAATATCAGCTTGATTAAAAACCCCTAAAATCCCATAAGACACACCTGCTGTAAACTCCGATATAAGTGAGTTTTCATTATCTGAATAAGAGCTATCTTCATCACTATTTGTTAAGATAGAGTACTTTAGCAATTCCATGTACTTCTCAAAAAGGGCTGGTGAGGTAACAAGTATGGCAAACTCTTGCATATTTAGACAATACAAAGTCACACCATCATCAATAACTACCTGATTTAGCTGTTTTGCTTTTTGTGAGACAATTTCTGAAGCTGATTGTATTCCATAAAGATCTTTGATAGAGTTTATTTGGTTTATGTGAAGCAACATCAGCATTGCATCTTCTTGCAAAAGAGATAGGTCTTTGACAAGAGATTCTCGATTTGGTAGTTTTGTGCCTATATCTAGGTTTTGTACTGTTTTAGTTGAAGAATCATTTGTACTAAAAATAAGCTTGTTTTTCCCGCTCTGTTTAGCTTTATATAGGTTGCTATCAGCTAAATTATATATATCATCATTTGAGATTGTGTCTTTGGAACAATCTATATTTATACCACCTACAGACACACTTAAAAAGTCAGATACCGAGCTATTTTCATGCTTTATCCTTAAACCTTCCACTTTTGAAATTAACTTTGATGCTAAATCCTCAACACTCTCATCAGAATTATTTAAAACAATCACGGCAAATTTTTGACCACTGATTCTAAAGATGTTTTCCATAGAATTATTGATATTTTTTTTTATTTCCAGTGCTACTTCTCTAATAGCTTTATCCCCATTTACGCTACCATAAAGTTCGTTATACTCTTTAAAGTTATCAATGTCTAACGTCAAAAGAGCAAATTTTCCTCTCTTCCACAAAGCACTTTTATACTCTCTGTTTAGGGAGTAGTCAAAGTATTTTCTATTATGTATATCAGTTAATGTATCAGTAATGGAGAGAGCTTCTAGCCTTTTTGAGGTTGTTATATCTTGAACTATTGACGTGTATCCTATTTTCTTAGAATCTACATCATATAAAGGACTTATCGTAGTTTTTATCCAGTAATCTTCTTTAGTGAATTTTCTGTTTTTAAGCTCACCCACCCAAGAGTTGCCTTCTAAAATAGTATCCCAGAGATTTTTTATCACTTCTGTATTAGCGCTTTCATTTCTAAAAACAGAGTGGTTTTTTCCTATAATTATTTCTTTAGTAAATCCTGTAAATTCTAGGTAGGCCTTAGATATGTCAACTATTTTCCCATCTAAATCACTGATAGTCATGAAAACATTTTCATCTATGATTTTGCTTTTTTGTTTTAGCAAATAATCTTTTTGTTTATATTCTAACTCTAGCAGTGCTTTTTCCGATAGGCTTACAAGTGCAGATATAAACTCGTAAGCATCTATAACGGGCTTAACTATAAACTTATCTACTCCAAGATTTATCGCCTCTTTTAAATACTCTTTCGTATCATAAGCACTAAGAAGTACGACTATTTGATCTTGTTTTATCTCTTTGATTTTTTTGCACATTAAAACGCCATCCATTTTTGGCATTTCAACATCACTAACAACTATATCAAAGTATGTTTTTTTAAAATCATATTCTTCTTTATATAATGCAAGACCCTCTTCTCCATTTTTGGCAACTACAATATTTTGAAAATAATACTTAAAAATTTCAAGTGTTTCTTCTCTTAACTCATCATTATCTTCGACATATAAAAGCTTTATATCTTTTGTAAGATTTTGTTTTTTCATTAACTGCCCTCTTGATTAGTTCTATCGTTTTAAAACTAAACTTAACATAATCTTATATTGTGCCTTAAAGAAGTATCAATAATGTGTCAAAAATTACAACTATTTTCTTGAGTTAAATTTTGCTATACTTCTTCCCCTAAATAAGGACTTTTTTAATGCTACTTTATATTCATATTCCATTTTGCGACTCTAAATGTTCATACTGTGCTTTTAACTCTTATGTAGATAAGTTTCATCTAAAGAGAAGCTATATGAAAGCTCTTGAAGTTCAGCTTGAGTTTGAGCTTCAAAGATATGATACAAAAAAAGAGTCTATAGAGTCTGTTTTTATAGGCGGCGGAACTCCTTCTACAGTATCCGCTTCTTTGTACAAGGAACTCTTTAAATGCATAAAGCCATATCTCAAAAAAGACATAGAAATAACAAGTGAAGCCAACCCAAATAGTGCAACAAAGGAGTGGCTTTTTGGAATGTTTGAGCTTGGAGTAAACCGCATAAGCTTTGGAGTGCAAAGCTTTAACAAAGACAAATTAAAACTTCTAAACCGTGCACATAGCCCAGAAGATGCAAAAAGGGCCATCATAGATGCTAAAGATGTCGGCTTTAAAAACATCTCACTTGATTTGATTTACGCAACTCTAGGAGACACAAAAGAACTTTTAGAGATAGACTTAAAAACTGCATTTAGCTTGCCCATCAACCACTTAAGTGCCTACGCTCTTATCATTGAAGAAAACACTCCATTCGCATCTAAACCACAAATGTCAAAAGAGTCTTTAAAACTCACAAAATGGTTCTTTAAAGAGATAGCATCTTTTGGTTTTAAACAGTATGAGATAAGTAACTTTGGAGTCTATCAAAGCTCTCATAATCTTGGATATTGGGATTATAAAGATTATATTGGTTTAGGTAGTGGTGCAGTTGGAAAGCTTGGCTTTGAAAGATTTTACCCCCAAACAGATATAGAGAGCTATATATTAAATCCTCTAAATATAAGAGTCGAATCTCTCACTCAAGAAGACAAAGTCACAGAACAGCTCTTTTTAGGTTTTCGTTCATCCCTTGGAGTAGATGCAAAGATACTTGATAAAGTGCAGACAAAGAGGGCTAAAATCTTAGTTGATGAGAAAAAACTAAATCTTATAGATGGTAGACTTTACAACCTAGACTTTCTTCTAGCAGATGAGATTGTACTTTTTCTCTACTCTTGAAAGTAAATTTAATCATTCTTTGGCTAAACTCATGGACTTAATTATAATTTTGAAGGTTTAATATGTTTGGTATGGGTTTTACAGAGATACTCATTGTTTCTATTATCGCTATTTTGTTTCTAGGTCCAGATAAACTTCCTGGTGCCATGGTAGAGGTTGCAAAGTTTTTCAGAAGTGTCAAAAAGACTATAGGTACAGTTAAAGACTCTCTAGAAGAAGAGATGAATGTTGCAGACATAAAAGAAGAAGCACTTGCTTACAAAAAAGAGCTTTTAAATGCCAGTAATGAGCTAAAAAAAGTCACAGATGTTACTCAAATCGGCACTACTCTCTCAAGTCTTAGTGATGATATCCTAAGTGATGAAAAGCCAAAAGAAAAACCAGAGCCAAAAGAGCCACCAAAAGCTGAAACTGTGACTTTTGAGAAAAAAATAAAAAAAGAAGATAATGGCGATGTTTGAAGACTTAAAACCACACCTAATTGAGCTAAGAAAAAGGCTTGGAATCTCTGTAGCAAGCTTGTTAGTTATGTTTTTTGTTATGTTTTACTTCCACGAACCAATACTCAACTGGATAGTAGAACCTTTAAATGCAGCACTTATAGAAGTTGGTAAAAAGTCTCTCCATGCAGCGGAGGGGATGGTTACAACTTCTCAAGTTGGTGGTGCATTCTTCGTAGCTCTAAAAGTCGCTTTTTTTGCAGCCATCGTTGCAGCTCTTCCTATCATTTTAGCTCAAATATGGCTCTTTGTAGCACCAGGTTTGTATGCAAATGAAAAAAAGATGATTATCCCATTTATAGTTGGTGGAACTTCCATGTTTCTTGTTGGAGTTTTATTTGCTTACTATATAGTTACGCCTTTTGGATTTGACTTTCTTATAACATTTGGTAGTTTTAAATTTACTCCCCTTATCAACATAGAAGACTATGTAGGTTTCTTTACAAAGATTATGTTTGGTTTTGGTTTAGCCTTTGAGCTGCCAATCTTTGCATATTTTCTAGCGCTTCTTGGCATGATAGATGATAGAATGATGAGAGACTTTTTTAAGTATGCTGTTGTTATTATCTTTATAGTTGCAGCCCTTTTAACACCTCCTGATGTTTTGACTCAACTACTTATGGCTGGTCCACTAGTTGTACTTTATGGAATCTCTATCCTTATCGTAAGAGTTGTAAATCCTGCACCGCCTCTTGAAGATGAAGAAACTGATGAAGAAGAGGTTGCTCTTAGTAAAGAACTAACGAGTGAATAGAGACGAATTACAAACAGCTAGCTATGACTTTATCTTACCTGATGGGCTCATAGCATCTTTACCTGCAAGCCCAAGAGATAGTGCTAAACTTCTTATCTACAATAGAGAAACAAAAGAGATAACTCATACACATTTTCACCAACTCGAGAGCTTTATTCCAAAAGATTGTGCTCTGATTTTTAACGATACAAAAGTTATAAAAGCTAGACTCTTTGGAAACAAACAGAGTGGTGGAAAGCTTGAACTTCTACTAAATAGACCTCTAGATGCAAACAATATAAATGTTTACATAAGAGGAAAGGTAAAAGTTGGCACTGAGATTTTTTTTGATGACGCACTTATGGCAGTCGTAAAAGAGTTAAAAGATGATGGAAGTAGAGTTGTGAATTTTTACAACTCTACAAAGACAAATCTCCTAAGATTTGAAGAGCTTCTGCCCATCATAGATAAGATTGGTCACATCCCACTTCCGCCTTACATTCAAAGAGAAGATAGTATAGATGATATAAATGAGTACCAAAGTGTTTTTGCCAAAGAAGAAGGAGCAGTAGCTGCACCAACTGCTTCGCTCCACTTTACAAAAGAACAACATGAAAGAATTTGTAAAAACTACAAACACGCCTATGTAACACTTCATGTTGGAAGTGGTACCTTTAAACCAGTTGAAGTTGAGACCATCACTGACCATCCCATGCACTCAGAATATTTTGATATCTCAGACAAAGCAAAAGGACTACTTGATTCAGAAATAAGTATCCTTAGCATTGGTACCACAAGCACAAGAACGATAGAGTTTTACGCAAGAAACAAAGAGCAGCAAAGAGGAGAAGCAAATCTTTTTTTGCATCCAAATAACAAACCACTAAGAGTAAATCATCTCCTTACAAACTTTCATCTACCTAAATCAACTCTGCTTATGTTAGTAGCATCCTTTGTTGGAGTAGAAAAAACACAAGAGCTGTATAGAGAGGCCATCGATAAAAAATATAGGTTTTACTCCTATGGCGATGCTATGCTGATTTTATAAATAGGCTGTTTTTCATAACCCTTATCAAAAATCGTGAAGTTACTTGGAACCTCGAACTCGTTCGAGGCTAGTACGACATTAAAGGCTAAAGTCCAAACTAACTCAGGGTTCCGATTGGATTTTAGAGCTTCATTAGATATACTAAATATTATATAGATGGAAAAGATATGAACAAGCATTGCAATTTTGGACTAAACGAGCATAAACCATATATAAAAGAAAATTCTGCTCAACACTCTCATGAACACAAACATTCTCATGACCATAGAAGTACAGATAAAAAACTCTTAAAAATAGCTCTTGCTATAACTTTTATAACTATGATAGTGGAGTTTGTAGCTGGTTTTGTCTCAAACTCTTTAGCCCTAATCTCAGATGCCATCCATATGTTTACACACTCATTTGCACTAATTGTCTCACTTATAGCCATCATACTAGCGAGCAAATCTGCACCATTAGAGAAAACTTTTGGATACTACAGAGCAGAAGTTTTAGCTGCTTTTATCAACGGCATTACTATCATCTTATCTATTTTGTGGATTGTTTATGAAGCTATAGAGAGATTTTTAAACCCTAGCACTATCGATATTTCTTTAGCCATCAGCGTGGCTACTCTAGGGCTTATTATAAATATCGTAACGGGTGTTATTTTGATGCAAGGTGATAGAAAAAACAATAATCTAAAATCCGCTTTTGTTCATATGCTAAGCGATGCACTCTCTTCTGTTGCTATCATCGTTGGATACGTTGTAATCTACTTTACTAACTGGTACTTTATAGATATGCTTCTTGCACTTTTAGTAGCTTTTGTTATTGCAAAATGGGCTATTGATATACTCAAGAGTTCTATAAATACTCTGATGGAGACTTCACCAATAGAGATAAAAGTAGTAAAAGAGTTTCTTGAACAAGATAGTAGAATTGTAGAGTTGCACGATATTCATATCTGGGAAATAACACAAGATATGTACAATATGACTGCACATGTAAAGATACAAAAGAGCTCTTTGGATGAGTACGGGGATATTTTAAACTGTATTAATGAAGAGCTAAAAGAGAGATTTAAGATAGTTCACACAACTTTTCAGTTTGAATGGTAGCTATTATTTTATATTAACAGAACTAAGCCATTTCGTATAACTATCTCACCACTAAGCTCTGCTTCAAAAACTCTCTCTGGATACTTTTTTTGTGCCTCATCATATGTTGGACTAGATTTGCAAAACTCTAAAAAATCATCTATCTTTATCTCTTGCTTTGCATCTTCATCTATATATCTAGAAGCAAACTCTTTTACGTCATATATAGCTGTTGCTTTATTTTGTTTTAAAAGCTCATTTGTGCCACTACTCTCGCCTACTCTATGAGGCAACACATAGATCTCTTTGCCCATCTTTAGTGCAAACTCTATACTTCTCATACTTCCACTACTTAGTTCGGCTTCAGCAACTACTAGGACATCTCCCAAAGCTACAACAAGTTCATTTCTCACCACAAAACTCCATGCTGTTGCTTTGAAATCTTTTTTAAATTGACTAATAAGTAAGCCCTGTCTCTCTATCTCACAAAGAAGATTTTTATTTATAGCTGGGTATTTTATGTCGATGCCACAAGGCAAAACTGAGATAGTATTTGCCTCACCTGCTGCTTTATGCGCTATTGCATCTATTCCCATAGCTCCACCACTAACTACACAAACTCCGTTTTTTGAAAGTTGTGATGCTATTTGATGAGTCAAATCTCTTGAGTATTTTGATGGTTTTCTACTTCCAACTATTGAGACTTTTTTTCGTTTTAAAAGAGAAGTATCTCCGCTAAAAAAAAGCTCTTTTGGATAGCTCTTCATTGCAGAGAGTTCTGATATCTTCTCTTTTAGTTCTTGCATCTAGTAAAGCTTATCTATATAGACTAATTCCACATCTTTAAAGATATGCTTAGACTCTCTCAGCGCTGCAAGAGTATTTGCATGAGGATGGCCTATAGCTATTGCAGTTCCATGGGTTTTTGCTACTTTTATGGCTTTTTTAATCTGCTCTTTAACAGACTCTTTATCCATATCATGGTCCAAAAAGATATCTCTTGAGACATACTCTAAACCAAAGTTTTTCATAACTTTTGGCGCTTTTGTATCAGCCGTAGTCCTACTATCTATAAAGTTAATGTTTTGCGCTTTTAGAGCGTAGATAAGGCGATTCATAGCCATCTCATCTGAAGTGAACTTACTTCCAGTATGATTGTTTATGTAAGAGACTCTAGGGAATGCTTCTTTTATAGCTCTTATCCTACTTTGTATCTCTGCATCAGAATCACTAACCCTAAGAGTGAGTGGTTCTTCTGCACTAAAACTCTGTGCTTCCATAGGTAAATGCACCATATATACATTTTCTTTTTGAGCAAGTATTGCTGAGTTTGGACGAAATTTACTAGGTGGTAAAAACGACATAGTAAGAGCTAAGTTTAGGCTCTTTATTGCATTTACATGCGAACTTACACTTACATCATCTATGATGATGGCTAGTTTTGGTTTTGCGCTTACTTTTTTAACTTCTCTTTGGATTGCTTCAGGTGGTTTTGGAAGAGCTGTGTCTCCATACTCATGAGCTGCTGCACCGGTACTTTTTCTACTCTCTTTTTCTAAAACATCTTTTAGTCTTGTAGTAACATTTTTTTCATCTTTTTTAGAACTTATCTCTTCCATCTTTTTAAGCATAGAGAGTCTCTTATTTTTTTCAGATTTTACTTTAAACTCTATATCGTTTTTAGCCTCTTCATAACCTATATAATAACCCCCTACTAAAGAGCCTAAAATAAGTGCCAGTACCGCCAATCCCCATGCTATATATGTTAATATTTTATTACTATTTGCCTGCTTTTTCTTTCGTTTTGCCATATAAAACCATTCTTTTAAATTTCCATAACTATATCCAAAAAACTAAAAAAACAAAACAGTTATGACAAATTGCAATGAAACGCATAGTAGTTTTTTTTAAGCAAATTTTCTGTATAATCGCACGTTCCTTTCTCTTTGTATCGCAAAAGTTGCGATATGTACACATCCGAAAGGGAAACAACGCCTTAGGGCAAATACCAAAAGGAGATTATACTCTATGAGAAACTACGAAAACTTAGTTATCATTAAACCAACATTTACAGCTGAAGAGATCCAAAGTAGCATTAATGCTATTGAAGAGACTATCACTTCAAACGGTGGCACTATAGCTACTACAGACGCTATGGGGATGAGAAAATTAGCATACCCTATAAACAAAAATGAGCGTGGATATTTCCATGTTATTTATTACTCAGTTGCACCAGCGGCAATTAGCGAAATCGAGAGACGCTTTCGTATCAATGAAGATCTACTTCGTTTTGTAACTATCAAGTACGATACAAATCGTGAAATAGCTGCATGGAATCATCTAGTTGAAAAAGCTAATAAAAAAGCATCAGCTCCAGCTAAAGAAGAGAGTGCACAAGAAGAAGTTGCTACACAAGAAGAAATCTCAGACGAAGAAGAGTAATCTCAATAAAGCACTAAAACCAAGAAGGAAAGCTCATGTTTAACAAAGTTATATTAGTCGGAAACTTAACTCGTGATATAGAACTCAGATATTCTCAATCTGGTATGGGCATTGCAAAAACTGCAATTGCAACTACTAGAAAGTTCACTAGCAATGGTGAAAAAAAAGAAGAGGTGTGTTTTGTAGATATCACATTTTTTGCTAGAAGTGCAGAGATTGCTAACCAGTATCTCCGTAAAGGAAGTAAAATCTTAGTTGAGGGAAGACTTAACTTTGAGCAATGGAGCGATCAAAATGGACAAAAACGCTCAAAACACTCTGTGATAGTTGAAACTATGCAGATGCTAGACTCAAAAGGTGACTCTCAAGGTGGTGGCGGTTATCAAGCTCCAACGCAAAATAGTGCGCAAAGCTATAACCAAGGTGGCCAACAAGCTCAAAGCTATCAGCAACCAAGCCAACAACAAAGTTACAACAATGAGCCGCAGCAGCAAAGTTATCAACCTCAAGGTGGGGCAAATGGCTATGGGCAAAATAAAGCAAACACCCAAAGTCGCCAGATGCCAAGCAGTGATTCTATACCTGAAATAGATATAGATGAAGATGAAATTCCATTTTAGTAAATAAATAACATCAAGGAAAATACCATGGCTGAAAAAAGAAAATACAAAAAAAGATATTGTAAATATTGTGAATCAAAAGTTGATTTTATGGACTACAAAGATGTAGGAGCACTTCGTTTCTCTCTTTCAGAGCGTTATAAAATTATGCCTCGTCGTCTTACAGGAAACTGTAAACGTCACCAAGATATGATAGCAGCAGTTGTTAAACGCGCTCGTGCAGCAGCACTAGTTCCATACACTGTTACTCGTTCAGCAGTTGTGACTGCACCTTTTGAGAATTTAAGATAAGTTTTCATTTTTAATAAGATTAAGAGGCCTATGTCTCTTATCTTACTCTTCTACTAGATTTTTCTCCGGCTACTAAAGCCCACACCTGTAAACTGTATTTTTTAAACTCTTTATCTTCATTAGATAAATTAAGATTTTTTTTTGATACAATACATATAAAAAAGTAGTTATATGCGCATAATCATTTCACTTTTATTTCTACTATCTTGCATCTACTCTAAGAGTTTTGACTTCTCTGTTATTGTAAAAAAACCTTTTAACAATGCTCTTTTTGATATAACACAAGACTATGATGGGCAGATAAGCGCTGTTGGTTTTTCTAAAGAGTATAAAAACAATAGCGATGCACAGAGCCAAACATATACAAATGCCTTTGATTATCTAGCCAGTGTATCTCAAGCGCATGGTCCACAAATGCATCTTTTAAGAGTAGATGATTTTGCAGACATAACACTCTCTAAAGCTACAACAATGTCTAGCTTTAGCGAAGCAGTTGCTCTTGTTAAAACTCCTACAAATGGTTACTTTGTAGGTGGTCATACTATGGATGGCTCTTTAGTTATTTTAAAGCTAGACTCAAATGGCAACACTATCTTTAACAAATCTTTTGGCACTAAAAACTATGATAGAATGAGCAACCTTATACAGCTTAGTGATGGCGGCGTTTTAGCTGTTGGAACTTCTGCTACTACTCGTTCTACAAGTGACAATATTTTTCAAACTGGCTTAGGATTAAATGACATATTTTTAACTCGTTTTAGTAAAGATGGAATGATGTCTTGGAGTAAAAAGTTTGGTACAAAACATGATGATATTGGTATTGATGCTGTTGAAGCCAATGATGGCTCTATCTTAGTTCTAAGCACAACAAGTTATGATAAACACAGAGATATAACACTCATGAGAGTAAGTCAAACAGGTAATAAAATCTGGCTAAAACACTATAAATCAGAAAATCTTATAACTCCACACAAAATTATTAAGCTAAGAGATGGAAATTTCTTAGTCTCTTTGAGTCAAAAAGATGAGATGAAAAGAGATCAAGTCAGACTCATAAAGTTTGATATCCAAAACAATGTCATCATTGACAACACTATAAACACAACTTACGCAAGTGGATTAAAAGACATAAAAGAGTACTCTGATGGCACAATTGTAGGTGTGGGCTATGTTATAGATACATTTAATACCGATGCCTTGGTTATGATGTGCGACTCTAACTTAGAGATGCTATATCAAGAGCATTTTGGCGAAGAAAATTATGATATGTTAAACGCTGTAACCATACTAGAAAACTCACAAGCCGCAGCAGCTGGCATCTACACCTACAAAGATGAACAAAACTCAAATATGTGGATAGTAAAACTTAACCGCGATGCGACTATAGCCCAAACTTCAACAAAAACTATAAATGTTTATGATGCTCTTTTAGAACTATTTGCTTATGAGATACAAGAAAATAACCTTAGAATAAAAGAAGACTTAACTATAGAGTTTTTAAGCCATGGACTCCTCTTTAAAGTAGGTGAGTATAAACTAACTAATGCACAGAAAATATTTTTAGATAAATTTTCATCTAGGCTTATCGATTTTTTATATAAGCACAGAGAGTTCATCGACACTCTAGAGGTAAATGGTCACACTTCTAGCGAGTGGAGCAAAAGTGGTTTTACAGATAGATATGTAAATAATGCAAAACTGTCGTTACAACGCTCATTTGAGACACTTAGTCACATCTTTAAAAAGCAAGAGTTAAAAAAACAAGAGTGGCTAAGCGAGATATTAAGAGGAAGTGGATTTAGCTACTCCAAGCGAGTTATGCATAGTGAGGGCGAAAACAGAGAGTACTCAAGAAGAGTGAGTTTTAAGGTTATCCTAAAATAACATCTCATAAGTGCAACTTTTCTATCTTGTTAAAATAAAACACGCTACAATATTGCATTACTATAAGGTGGATACATGAGAGTGACTAGAGAGTTTAACTTTTTGATTTTGGGTTTTTTTGTATTTTTAGGTTTGAGTGTTTTGGGTTATGCTATGCATAGTGCTGTATTAAAATACAAAGAGTTTGAAAGAAGCGTTACGGTTAAAGGCCTCTCTGAGAGAGAGTTTGAATCTGATATTGTCATCTGGCCTATCAAGTTTGCTTTAGCTGGAAATGATTTAGAAAAACTCTATGTAGATTTAGAGAACAACACGCTAAAGATAAAAAGTTATTTAGAACAAAATGACATAAAACAAGATGAGATAAGTTTTTCTATCCCCTCCATATTTGACAAGTCTGCACAGCAGTATGGCGATAGTGCAGAGTCAAAGTTCCGCTACACAGCAAACCAAACAGTAACTGTTTACTCTCAAAATATTCAAGCCGTAAGAAAGCTTCAAGCATCACTCTCTGAGCTAGGAAAACAAGGTATTGTCTTTATGAGTGATGATTATAATGCTCAGACTGAGTATATTTTTACTCGTCTAAATGAAGTAAAACCTCAGATGATAGAAGAGGCAACAAAGGAAGCAAGGATAGTCGCACAAAAGTTTGCACAAGATTCACAAAGCAGACTAGGAAAGATAAAAAAAGCTTCACAAGGTCAGTTTACGATCTCCCAAAGAGATACAAACAACCCTCATATAAAGAGTGTGCGTGTTGTATCAACGGTGGAGTATTATCTATCTGACTAGGTATCAGCCATACGAGAGAAATGAGTTTTAAAGCCGCTTAGCTCTTAAAAAATACCGATAGAATTAAACTTGATATTTAAAAAATTCAGCTCTATAGGTTATAATACTTCATTGAAAAAGGAGCCTAAACATATGAAAGACAAGATAAAAGTAGCCATAGCGGGCTATGGAAACCTCGGTCGAGGAGTTGAACTCTCAATCACAAACAACCCAGATATGGAACTTGTGGGAATATTCTCAAGAAGAGATATAAAAAGCGTAAAGACTCTATTTAGAGATACAAAAGTTTTCTCTATCGATAATATTTTAGATTTTAAAGATGAAATTGATGTCTTAGTCCTTTGTGGCGGCTCAAAAGATGATCTTCCTATTCAAGGTCCACAATATTGTAAAGACTTCAATATAGTAGATAGTTTTGACACACATGCAAAGATCCCTGAATATTTTACTAGTGTAGATGAGCCAGCAAAAGAAAACGATAAAGTAGCTTTAATTTCAATCGGTTGGGACCCTGGAATGTTCTCAATCAATAGACTCTACGGAGAAGCTCTTTTACCTATTGGAGAGACTTATACTTTTTGGGGTAAAGGTTTAAGCCAAGGTCACTCAGATGCTATCAGAAGAGTTGATGGTGTAACAGATGGCGTTCAGTACACTATTCCTTCTATCGAAGCTATAGAGAGTGTTAGAAGTGGAGTTAGACCTACTCTCTCAACAAAAGAAAAACACAAAAGAGAGTGTTATGTTGTACTTGAAGAAGGGGCAGATACTAGACTTGTTGAAAACGAAATCATAACTATGCCTGATTACTTTGAGCCATACGAAACAACTGTACATTTTATAAGCCAAAAAGAGCTAGACAAGGAGCATAGTAAAATGCCTCATGGTGGATTTGTAATTAGAAGCGGAAGCTCTAACGAAGGAAACAACCAAGTTATAGAGTATTCACTAAAGCTCGATAGCAACCCAGAGTTTACAGCAAGTGTCTTAGTAGCCTATGCAAGGGCTGCTTTTAGACTAAGTAAGATGGGAGACTTTGGAGCAAAAACCGCTTTTGATGTAGCGCCAGGACTTCTTTCCATCAAGTCTGCACATCAGCTTAGAGCTGAGCTTTTATAACTATAAACAAAACATTGCGCACTTAGTTTCGCAATGTTGCCTACATTTTAAAATAGCCCAAATACGTTATAATAACTCCTCTTTATCACTATCAAAAAGGCTTTAACATAGAACTTCAAAATATTTTATTTTCTTATGCTTTTTATCTCTCTAGTGGCT
>CAYWVG010000021.1:0-19401 GCA_964461645.1 uncultured Sulfurimonas sp.
CTTCATCTCCACTAAAATAAAGTAGTCCCAAATTAAACATCGCACTAGCATTGTTATCTCTAGCTTGTTTTTTGTATAGCTCTACAGTGGTTGAAGAGTCTGCTAAGAGAGTAAAAAAAATCAGAGTTGATGCAAGGATAAGCTTCATTGTGCATCTTTTTCTTCGTTATTTTTTTCTTCTATTTTTATTTCTTTAGCTCTTGCTTTATCTGCATCACAAAGTATATGATTAGGATAAACAATAGTCTCTAGTCTAAAGTTACAATTTATCCACTCTTCTTTTATACCTAAGATGTACTCTAGTCTATTCCAAAAGAGTTTATGTAAGAAGCTATCTGATTTAAAGTAAGTTACTTCATCATTTTTCGTTGTAAATATCTCTAAGCTCAGCTCTTTAGTGCCATTTTCATCAAGTGCTTTACTGCTTAAGACTACATTTTGAACCTCTACATCTATATCTATAAAACCAGTTGTAACTCTTTTGCTCATCTCAAGTGATGTCCAGTTAGTATCTAAGATATGTTCATGTTTTGCAGAGTAAAAAACTCTTTTTATGGAGTTAAATAGTTCTTGATCATTATCTATAGTAAATGTTTTAATAGAGATGTTATTATCTTGTTCTATCTCATCTTCTGCTAATAGCTGCAGAGTAAGTAAAAAAGCGCTTATAAAAAAGATTGAAAATAGTTTCATAATATAATCCTAGCTTGAAGTTCCATAGACACCTAGCATCTCAAATGCAAGATAGTCTTGTCTGCTCTTTAGTGAGTCGCCTATAACTTTGATGTTATGCTCATGAGAGAACTCTATTATCTGTTTTACCACACTGTGCTTCACGCTATCTTTTTTGAAGTCTTGACAAAAGCTTCTCTCTAGTTTTAAGTATGTTGGTCTCAACTCTTTTAAGCTCTCAAGATTTAAGTCTGTTGGGTCGTATTTTTTTATCATAGACTCTATGTTTAACTCTCTTAGTATGCCATAGAAACTACTAAACTCTTCAAAATTACTAGCTACGCTATAACTAGGTGAAGTAAAGATGATTTTTCGCATAAACTCATTCTCTTTAGCTGTAGCATCTAGCCATGATATAAAGAGTTTGTTTGTTATACTTGAGACCGATAGGACTATACAAATCTGATGCTCTATCTCTCCTAACTCTATCTGCTCTAGCGCTTTTATGATGAGTGCTTTGTCAAACTCAGCCACAACGCCAAGTCTCTCAGCCACTGAGATAAACTTTCCTGTAGGGATATTCTCAAATGTAAAACTATCTATAATAAGAGGCGATATCTCTTGGATAAGAGTCTTTGGCTCATCTCCAAACTCAACTGTATCGTGGAGGTATTGTAGTACAAAGTCATTTCGTTTTATGATATCTTTGATACTTCCCTCTAGTTTTTTCATAGACTCAGCTTGCTGTTGAAAGTCAGCAATATGATAAAACTTACTCTTTTGCGAGATGGCACTCTCATAAGCCTCTTGAGCATTTTCTATGTTTGATTCTATCGTTCCATACTGGTCAAAAGGTACAGCTCCAAAGTAGATGGAGCGGTCAAAGAAGTAGTATTTATCTACTAGTTTATCAATAAGATCTAATATATCATTTAAAAAGCTCTCTACCTTTTGTATCTCTTTCTCATATAAAAGCATAGAAAATTCTCCACCAAAGAACCTATATATAGAACCGTCTCTATCTCTTGAGATATTAAAGTAGTGTTGTATGGCCTTTGCAAAATCTTCTATCAGTGAGTTTACAATCTCAGGTCCGTGATTTTTTGTAAAGATGCCAATCTTGTCAATCTTTAAGTAGATAACATAGCCCCCTCTATTTGAGATAAACATATATTTTAAGTCATTTTCAAATGATTTTTTGTTTGGAAGTCCTGTTAATTCATCGCTTCTCTCTTTTTGATAGATAATATCTCTACTAACAGTGAGGTCGTTTGTTGTGTTTATAAACTTCTTACTAAGGGCTATGGTGTTTTCGCTTAAGATATCAAGTTCACTAAAGTTAGTTTTTTGCTCTTTGAAGTCAAGCATCTTGCCTTTTAGTATATTTGTAAGATAGGCATTTAAGTTCTCCATTGAAGTCTTTAAACTCTTATAAACAACAAATCTATATAACAAAAAAGCAAAAAGAGTTATAACTAAAAGGAGGATGCTAAGTGCTATCATAAACTCTTTTAACTCTGCATCTAGGAACTCTTTATCAAAACTATTTTTGTAAGATATCCAAAGAGAAAACTTCTCTTCATCTACTCTTAGGAGTTTTGTTGTTGCATCTGTACTCCCGCTTTGTAAAAACTCCGTTTTAATCTCAAGAGGAACTAGAAAATCTTTGATAACACTATCTTTAATGGCTTGAAACTTTATATTTACGCTTTGTAACTCTTTTTTGTCTTGAGCTAGAATTAGTTTGTAAAGTCCTACCTCAGATGCCTCTATCTCCGCTATATTTGCATCTATGGTTACATCACTAACAAACCACTCGTTCTCTTTAAGATAAACTTTCTCAAGAAGTGTTTTGTCGCTAAAAGTGTAGTTTTTTAGTTCTAGTTTTGCATCTACTAAAGGTGAACTCTCTCTTAAGAGATATATAGCATTTTTAAATAGCACAAGATTGTTTTGCTCTATAGAGTCTTTAGTGATTTGTAGTAAATTTGACTTAAGTTTATCCTCATCAAGGGATACTCTTGTTAGCTCTTTTGTCTCTATATGTTTGTTGTATAAACTAGAAGATATAACAAATGTAGCAATCAAAAAAGCGATGATATATATCAAAATCTTCATTGTTCGTTAAACTTCCTATAGAGTTTTTGTTTTGAAGATATTTTCTCTATAACTGGCATATACTCTATCTTTAGCTTTCCAAGTCCTTCCAAGGCAAAGCTCGCCTCTTCATAGCTAGAATATACTCCCATCATTAACTTTACCCATTTTTTATCTTGACCAAAATAAAAGGCAAAACTATCATCTGTTATGTTTGCATCTTCTATGATTTTTCCAGCTACCTCCATAGAAGGAAGGGTGGTTATATTGATAGTAAATTTATCTTCTGAAGCTGTAAGAAACCTCTCTTTAAAGCTTATGTCTGTTTGAAACTTTAACTCTTTTTGAGCCAATAACTCTTTGTATTTTTCTAATTCGCTTGCATCTACAAACATAAGGTTTGCAAACTCTTTAAAGTTCTTTTGGACTCCTCTGATTAGTTCTACTTTAGTTTTTTTATCACTATCTAGTTTACTTTGCGCAGCGGCAGCATCTGACTCTGTTTCAAAGATGCCATAAGCTATATTTGTTTGAATCTTTTTATCGTTATGAGACTGATATATAAACGCACTATCTTCAATTTTTAACTTATCTATCATCTTAAGTGCATCTATAGAGTTGTCAAACTTAGATATAACTATGGTGTAACTTTGTGGGTCTTGTAGTAAAAAGTTTTCATGAAAAGACAAGATGCCATCGAGTGAAGGTTTCATACTTAGAGGGAGTTGCTCTATTTCATCCAAGCTAACCACTTCAACTGGTTTAGTACTTGTGTTTTTATCTACTATATCTAAAGTGTTATCTAAAACTACATACTCTGTCTCTTCTTTTTGCAGAGTCTCTTTATGTTGTTCTCTATATGCCGTCTTTGCCATATCTAGAAAGCTTTCATTTTCTATATCTATCTGGAAATATTCAAGCAGCTCACCAGAGAGAAGAAGTATCTCAAAGTAGTCTTTCATGCTATCTTGTTGGTTTTGTATAAGATTTAACTCAGCTGTATTTAACTGTCTTTGGGCTTCTAGGAGTACATAAAGGTCTTGTTCTCCATTTCTAAAACTCTCCCAGTAAGACTCAACCATTTTCGAAGATGCATCTACTTCTTTTTGAGCATTGTCCATATTGTCTTGAAGTGAAGTCAGAGATGTGTGAAACTTCTCTAAACCCCATTTTATTCTTCTAATCTCTGCTTTTTTATCAAACATCTTCTCTTTGATTTTAGAAAAGGCTTTTAGATACTGCTTCTCATCTCTTCCACCATTATAAAGATTGTAGTTTAAGATTATTTTTGCATAAAATTTATCTTCATTATGCTCAAAATCTTCTTTATCCATTATTTTTTCAGCACCTGCTATAAAATCAATTTTTGGTCTAAAAGCAGATTTTAGTTTTTTAAGATTGTACTTATTACTTAACACTTGGTAGTCAAGTGCTTGCAACTCAGAGTTGTTTACTAAAGAGCTCTCAAGTAAACTGTCAAAATCTTTAAGTTCAACTTTTGTTATTTTTTCGTGCGGATATGCATCATGAAATACTTCACCAACTATAAACTCAAAGTACTCAAGAGAGTTTATATACTTTGAGTTTGTTCTCGAGTATTGGGATTTTGCATTTGAGATGCTCGCTTCAATATTGCTAAGTTCTCCTACTGAAAGGGCTCCAGCATCGTATTTTGTTTTTACTATATCAAAAATTTTCTCAAGCTCTTTGATGTTTTTATCACTCACTTCAAGAGACTCTTTTGAAAACAAAACATCAACATAAGAAGTAACTGCTTTTTGAACCTCTGTCTCTAATAGTTTTTTAAACTCCACTTTAGATAGCTGATAAAGAGATTTAAGTCTTTGTATATCATTTTGTGTCTCTCCACCTGCATAGATATTCTGAGATAGTTTTAGAGCTAAAATCTCATCACCATAGTATTTAGAGTCACTTAGGGTTTTATCTGGCTTTTTATCGCCTGGCTTGAGCTGAGTTTTTGTTAAAGAGTAGGAAGCATCCACAGATGGATAATAGTTCGCATAAGCTATATCTACATCTTCTTTAGCCTGTATCATTTTTTCTCTTGTAGATTTTACTTTATGGCTCGCTAAGAGCGTTTGAAGCACTACATCAATGAGATCAACTTTTTGTAACTCTACAGAGCTAGGTTGCAGTGCAGATGAGTCTTTGAAGTCTTCATCACTTTCTATTTTGATATTTTTATAGCTTTGTGTAATGTCTTCTTTTTCAACTACAATTTCATTTGCATAAGAGCTTAAAGAAAATATGAAAAATATTAAAACTACTATTTTTTGCACTTTAAATTATCCTTTTATAAACTCTTCTATTTTTTTCTATTTATGAGAATGACTGCGTAACCAGACTCGTGTTCAACAAGATTGTTTTGTGGAATTGTATCTTTTAGTCTAACTACTACATCATCATTTTTATAATCTAGTTTGCGGATCAAATTTCTTATATTTATAATTCTAGATAGTGCTAGCTGCTTTGCTACAGATGCACTCACTTGGTTTTGTGGCTCTTTTATATAGATAGATACAAAGTGCCCAAAAAACTTCTCTTTAGCACTAAGTAAAAATTCCTCGATCTCTTTTATAGAGTTTGGGTCTAAAATAACTTCGCTATTTAGATATTTTATTACCATCCAATCTTCATAGATAAGGTTGTCTTGTCTTGTGTTGTTGTTTTCTATATTACTATAGTCCAAACCAGCACTTTTGACTTGCTTATTTTTCTCTTTTTCTTTTTTAAACTCAACTTCTGATATAGCTGTTTTTATAGTATCTTCGCTCTTAACATTTGTTTCTCCCTTGATGGGAACTGTTCCTGTATAAGACACTTTATACTTAAACTGAGAGTAGTAGGTTATGTTTACTAGAAGAACTAGCATAAACATCAAAATAACCATAATAACCGATGCAAAAAGATCCACAAATCCAGGCCATGGGTTAAATGCTTCTACTCTTTTTTTTGCCATTAACTAAGCCTTGCCATCTAGCTTGCTAAGGAGTTCTTTTAACATTTCATTGTTTTTTTCTTGAAGCTCTAACATCGCTTTTATACTTCTTCCAGAGTTTACAGTAGCAGCTGAGAGGTCTTCTATGGAACTAACTAAAGATGAAGAACTTTGATAACTACTGATATTTAAATCTTTTATGCCAGAAGAGATATTTTCAAGTGCTAGCATCTCATTTTTGGCGGCTTGTGACTCTCCATCTATACTTTGAGATAAGATTTTTAAGATATTTTCATTTGCTTTGTTTGACTCTTGCATACTGCTTGTAAAGATACTTATCTTATCTGTAAAAATTTCCATAATTTGAGACATAGAGGAGCTACCACTACTTACAACGCTACCGCCAGATGAACTGCTAGTCGGTGATTCTATAATTAAAGAGCTTATCCAATCTTGTATATCTTCTATAAAGATAGCTTGGTTTTTTTCTAATATATAACCCTTAACACTAAGTATAATGGCAGAAGCAACTCCAAATAAAGAAGATCCAAAACCTACAGACATACCGCTAATAGGACCATTTAATCTCTTCATAACTTCGCCGAGATTAACATCACCTTGAAGCGAGAGGACTATCGTTCCCATCTCATTTAGTGATATAAGCAGTCCAGAGAATGTCCCAAGAAGTCCTATCATCAAGCTCATACTAACAAAAAAAGATATGAAGCTTTTTTGATTTATAAACTTCTCTTCAAGCCAGTCTACTACATCAGTTGCTTCTGTATGTGTGAAATATATATTTTGATGAGATGCTCTTTGTGCAAACATCTTAGCAACATTTTCAGGAAATATTTTATCTATACCATTTAGATAAAACTCTAAAGTACCACCTTTTTTATAGCGGACAACGGCAAATGTTCCTGTTAGCATCACTAGTTCCATTGTGGCTTTTAAAATAACTACAATTCCAATAGAGAGAGTTGTAAGAACTGCTATGTTAAATGTTAAAGTAGTGAGGAAAAATTCATAGATAGTTGAGAGGTTTGAATATACTATAAAAAATATAAATAGCCACAAAATTCCATAAACTTTAAGTATCCGTAATCTACGCATCAGTTAGCATCTCCTTAAAGTAAAAATAGTAATAGTGAGACAATAAGTCCAAGGGTTATCATAACTACTTGATTTGCCATCTTCTCAACCATGTTGATAAAGCCACTCTCTTGGCTAATACTCTCACCTAAAACTATAAGCCCAATATCTACACCATTTACATCTCTAATAATTGTTGAATTTAAAAAATACTCTTTATCAGATATGTAATTTTCTCTAGCTAGATCCTCTATAAACTTACCATCGAGATTAGCTATATATGAAACTATTTTGTTATTGTGTATTTTTATATTTACTAAGTGATTTTTACCGATATCACTATAGATGCCATCTCTATTCTTAAGCGATAAAAATGGCAGCATCTTCTTATCTAGTAAAAATGTAAACTCCTTAGACCTTCTATCAAAACTATCTTTTATGGAGTAGATGCTATCTTTTGCTTCAACAACACCTATAACAACATTATCTTTTATAATAGGTAGTAGATAGACATAAAAAACACCATCGAAGAGAACCTCTATACCAAAGATACTGTTTTTAGTTTGCAAGGCAGATACTACAGAGCTACGAAGCTTTTCTGTGTTGTTTTGTGTAGAATAAAATGCAACGCTTAGAGTATTTATATTTTTTTGATTTAGTTTTGCATTGATATTATTTTCTATTTTTTTGATACTCTCTAAATTATTATTTCCTAAGGCTTGAATAATGGCTTCATCGTAAGAAGCAAGTAAAGAGACATCGTGAAGTTTTATCTCTTGTAATTTCACTAAGTCTTTGTATGTCTCAACAAAATTCTTAGTTTGACTAACATATACCTCTTTAGAGATGCTATCTGTTGTACTTATTAACATAAGTAGAGCCAAGCTTATACCAGCACAAGCTACTACAAAAATAGATGTAAACCACAATCTTTTGTTTTGTTTCAATTTAGTCATTAAATTGTTAAGCATCTTTATAAAACCAAACACTACTTTAATCCTTTGCCGAAGTTGCTAATTTTACACTCTTCATATAGTTTCCTTGGAGTCGATTCATTTTGTTTTAAAAAAATATCATATATTTATTTTTAATAAATATTATAAAATAGTCGGTATTGTACCCAGAAAGCACTTGCTAATAAATAAAAAAATTCAAAAAATGTTCTAATGTTCAGTTAAAGCTCTATATTTTATATCTTTCATAGGTTTTAAGAGGTAGTGAAGTATAGTTCTTTTTCCTGTGAGAATATTAACATTTGCTGTCATACCGATTAGTATTGGAGAGTTATCATCGAACTTATAGTTATTTGCTCTTACCTTTATAGTGTAGTAATTACCACCCTTATCATCAGTTGAACTATCAGGTGAGATGCCGATTAGCTTTCCTTTAACTAGTCCGTATTTAGAAGATTCATACGCTGTTATCTCTATAGAGACATCTTGCCCTGGATGAATATATGCTCTATCTGCCGTGTTTATCTTAGCCTCTATCATTAACTCTTCATCAAGAGGTGATATTTCAGCTATTGTCTCACCAGATTTTACAATGCCGCCAATAGTGTTGTAGTTTATCTTATTTACTATGCCTTTTGCAGGACTTGTAACTGCTATCCTTGCATCTCTATCAACATCTGTTTGCATAAGTTCTTGTAGTTTTTTTATCTCAATTTGCACTTCACTATTTTCTTGAAGTAGCTTAGATCTGATGTCTAGTTTTTTAGAATCTATTTTGTTGAAAAACTCTTTAATCTCGGTCTTTAAAACAGGAATTGTATATCTTGTTTCTTGTAGTTGAGTGTATAGTTTTTGTTTTACAGATAGATTTTGTAGATATTTTTCTTTGGATATTGCACCTTTTTTACTAAGTTCTTCTTGGATTTTCATATTTTGTTCTGATAAATTATATTCTATAGAAAGATTTTCAAGTCTTACCTCAAGCTCTTTTAATTGAGCCTTTTTTTGATTGAGTTGTTCTTGTAGTATTGAGAGTTCAGAGCTATCTCTTCTCTTTTGAGATTCAAATAAAGCAATCTCATTTTCTATAATAATTGGGATGCTTTCATAAGTGTCTTTATCAAAAACTAACTCTTTTTCCTCTTGAAGTAGGGCAGTTATTCTCTTTAGTTTGGCTTGATAAGCTGTAAGTTTTATGATATTTTCTCTCTTTTCTGATATAAAGTACTGATTTTTGATTCTAAATAATACTTGACCCTTTTCAATCACATCTCCCTCAGCAACTAAGATATCACTGATTATTCCACCCTCTAAGTGCTGCAGAAGTCTAGTTTGACCTGATGGTATAACCTTTCCAACTCCCTTAACACTCTCATCTATCTGGGCAAAATAAGCCCAGACTAAAAAAACAGTTATAAAAACAATGATAGGAAGCACAAAAAAATGATAGTTCCAATTTCTCTCTTCTAGGTATCTATAACTCATTGTTTACCTTTTGGCGGGTTTCTAAGCGTCTCTAAAACCTTATCTCTTGGCCCATCAGCTACAACTCTTCCATCGTTTATAACTAAAATCCTATCTACTAACTCTAAAGCTGCTAGCCTATGCGTGATAACGATAAGTGTATTATCTGCACCCAAGCCACTCTTTAACTTATCTATGAGTCTTTTCTCTAGTCCGATATCAAGACCTGAAGTAGGTTCATCAAGTATAAGCATTGATGGTTGTGTAGCTATTGCGCGAGCTAGTGAGACTAAGTGTCTCTGACCAACAGAGAGATTTGCACCTCTCTCTCCTACTTGAAATGCATCTCCCTTACCAGATTTCTTTATCAAATCATCAAGCCCCACAAAGGTAATGATTTCTAACATTCTCTCTTTGCTGATGGGGCGGAAAAGCTCTATATTTTCTTTTATAGTAGCGTTAAATAAAAATGGTTCTTGAGGCATGATACCTATGTTTTGTCTTATCTCTACGGGATGAATAGTCGAGATATCGTGGTTATCAAGGTAGATAGAGCCAGAGCTAGGTTTATATAGTCCCATCAGAAGGTTTAGAAGTGTACTTTTTCCAGCTCCAGTTTGACCTATGATTCCAACTCTCTCGCCAGCTTCTATAGTAAAAGAGGCACTCTCTATGGCAGGATGTTTACTTCCATCAAAAGTAAATGTAACATCTTTAAATTCTAGCTTTCCTTTTAGAGTTCCAATGCCAGACTCAGCACTCTCTTTATCTTCAGTTGGTTTTGACATAAACTCATCAATACGCTCTATTGACTCGCCCATCTCTTTTGTTCTGATAACAATCGAAGAGAGGTTCACTATGGGCATCATTGCACGGCTTGCGAGCATGGTTATAGCAATAAGAGCCCCGACGCTTAAGTTCTTCTCAGAGATCTCAAAAACTCCTAAAATAACTACGAGAATAACTACAAGCTGTAGTAAAAACTGCGAGATATTCATAGAAAGAGTGTGAAGAGTCTGTATCCTCATCCCAATACCATCAGCAAAAGCTACAATATTTCTCCATAGATGCATTCTTGATGGAGTTGCGTTACTTAGCTTTATACTCTGCGTCCCTTGAATTGACTCATATATGAAGCTATATTTTAGTTGGAGATTTTCAGAGCTATTTTTACTTAGTTTTGAGATAGGTTTTTGCATTAAAAGATTAAAAAGAATGATAAGAACGGCAAAAATAAAAGGTACAACGGCGATAATAGGTGAGATAAGATAGATAACTAAAATGGCAATTATAAAAAATGGAAAGTCTATGATTTGAACCATAGATCTATTTGTAAAAAAGTCACGAACCTGCTGGAGCTCTTTAAAAAGATTTGCTTTGCTTCCTGACATATATTTGTCATGCTGTGTATCGATGAGCATCATCTTTCGCATTAGCTCCTCTTCCCAAAAAAGTCCTAAATCTTTTGAGACTTTCTCTATAATATGGCTTCTTGCATACTTTAATATGATGTCAAAGATAAGAATGAGAAAAGTTCCACTAGCTAAGACAAAAAGCGTCTCATAGGCTTGATTTGGCACAACTCTATTATAGATATTCATAACAAAAAGAGGAATAGCAAGAGCGAAGATGTTTATAAATAGTGTAAGTATTGCTATCTCTATATATACTCTCCAGTTAGCACGAAGAGGCTCGTAAAACCAAGATTTCTCTTTATCTGAATCTAACTGCTTTATATGGTTTGTATCTCTAAAGATAAGAAGTGCTTTTTTGTATAACTTTAACCCATCTAGGCTAATTTCAAGCTCTTTGTTGTCAGTGGGGTTGATTATGGTAGCTTTGTCTTTTGTTTTTTTGAGATATAGTAGTGGATTGTCATTAGCATCAAAGATGATGCAAGGTAGAAAACTAGATTGAATTGTGTCGGCTGCAATCTCTCTTTGAAGTACGTTTAGTTTAAAACTTTTTAAGATCTCTTTAGCATGAGGTATATCAAAAACATCGCTTTTGATAAAAAAAGCACTTATACTTTTAAAGCTAACATCTCCAAAATAAAAATCTAAAACATGCTTAACGCATTTTAACAATGGATCTTTTTTTAAAGTCTCGTCTGTTAGCACTGTTGTAATTATCCTTTTTTAAAGTAGCAGTTATTGTATCTAAAGTAAAGTTAATCTTGCTTATTTCGGTCACAATCTATCAGCCCTAATAGTTTTGGGAAGATTTTTTAAACTAATACAAAACTCACTTTAGATACAATCACGAAAATATTTTAAAAATATAAGTAGGATTTGGTATGCAAAAAGCAAATATTGAGGGAAAAGTTTGGACTTTTGGAGGGGATATTGACACCGATTTGATAATCGCTGCAAGATATCTTAGTACGTCGGTTCCAGAAGAACTTGCAAAACATGTAATGGAAGATGCAGATCCAGATTTTGTAAAAAATATGAGCGTTGGTGATGTTATAGTAGCAGGTGAAAATTTTGGTTGTGGAAGTTCACGCGAACACGCGCCAATAGCACTTAAAGCTGCAGGCGTAGCAGCTGTTATTGCTCCAACTTTTGCAAGAATTTTTTACAGAAACTCTTTTAATATGGGTCTTCCAATCTTTGAACTTAAAGAGAGTGCGGAGATTTCACAGGGAGACAACATAGTTGTTGATATGAACAACGGAACTATCACAAATAAAACTACAAACAAGACATATGATTTCACTCCAATCCCTGAGTTTATGCAAGAGCTTATAGATGCTGGCGGACTGATGAGTTATGCACAAAATGAACTAAAGGGTAAATAATGAAAAAATATAAAATAGCACTTATAAAAGGCGATGGAATTGGTCCTGAAATTATAGATGAAGCTGTTAAAGTCTTAGATGCTGTAGCATCTTGTAGTGATTTTAGTTTTAGCTATGAAGAGGCTCTGATGGGCGGTTGTGCTTATGATATCACAGGGAATCCACTACCACAAGAGACTATAAATATTGCGCTAAGCTCAGATGCAGTTCTTTTTGGTGCTATCGGTGGAGAGAAGTGGGATGCACTTCCTCGTGAGATGCGACCAGAGAGTGGACTTCTTAGATTTAGAAAAGAGCTGGGTGTCTATGCAAACCTTCGTCCTGCTGTTGTTTATGATGAACTAATAAATGCATCTTCACTTAAAGCATCGGTTGTAAAAGGTGTAGATTTGATGGTTGTTCGTGAACTCATTGGTGGCATCTACTTTGGAGAACCAAAAGGCAGAACTGCAGATAAGGGTTGGAACACTATGGTTTACACTCGTGATGAGATTGTACGCATCGCCCATCAAGCTTTTAAAATCGCAATGCAGAGATCTAAAAGAGTTTGCTCAGTTGATAAAGCAAATGTTTTAGATGTTTCTCAACTTTGGAGAGATACGGTCATAGAAGTGGCAAAAGAGTATCCAGAAGTAGAGCTCAGCCACATGTATGTAGATAACGCTGCGATGCAACTCATAAGAGATCCAAGACAGTTTGATGTAATGTTAACTGGAAATATTTTTGGAGATATACTAAGTGATGAGGCTAGTATGTTATCAGGCTCTATCGGTCTTCTTCCATCAGCATCTGTTGGAGCAAAAATAGGTGTTTATGAGCCTATCCACGGTTCAGCACCAGATATCGCAGGTCAAGGCATCGCAAACCCAATAGCAACTATCGCATCTGCATCTATGATGTTAAGATATGGGCTTAATGAGATAGCATCAGCAAATAAGATAGATGATGCAATCAAAAGAGCACTAAGCGAGGGTTATAGAACTCAGGATTTAGCACAGTTTGATGCTAAAGAGGTCTGCTCAACTAGCGAGATGGGTTCTATCATCGCTAACTATATAGTAAGATAAAAATTTAGATGCAGACTCTCACGCTAGCAAATATCTATGAACTCCAAGGTTTAAAAGAAGATGCCTTGGAGATTTATAAAAAGATTTTGCAAAAAGATCCTACAAATAGTGAAGCCAAAATCGCTATAAAAAGACTTCAAGGTGAGAGAAAAAAATTCTCAAACTTAAATACTCAGATGAGAGATTTTTTTGTAAAAATGGAAGCTGATGTTGAGTTTAAAGAGTTTGAAAGGTGGTTACTAAAGTCATGGAATTAAAAGATGTAATACTATCAACTTTAGCAGAAATGGAAGATAATGAGACTACAAAAAAAGTCCTAAATAGCTCCATAGAGGTTAAAAAAGTTCAAAATAAAGATATACCAAAAAGACATACTCTCTCAGCATCTTCAATGATAAAAGAGGAAAAAGAGATTGAGAAAGCCTATGAAGAGATAGAAGAAAACGAAGATGATGACTCTTCATCCATCGAGAGTGAAGAGTCTTTTTTAAATTCCCTAAAAGAGAGAATGTTAGTCCTTTTTGAGGGATTTCAAGCACCTAATAATACTAGTATAGATGCTAAAGTAGATATGACTCTAAACTTTTTAGAGTATGTCTTAGCGAATATAGATTTAAGAAAAGAAGAGTTGAAAAAAGGAAAACAAAAGTGAGTCAATATAGAGTCTTAATAGATGCAAATGATGAGATGGGATTAGTTCATAAGATATCTACTGTTTTTTGTAACCACAACCTAAATATGCTATCAAACAGTGAGTTTGTGGATAAAGAAAATAATAAATTTTTTATGAGAAGTGTAGTTGATGGAGAGATAGATTTTCAAAGCCTAGAAGCTGACCTTCTAAAAACACTCCCAAGTGATGCAAATATAAAACTAATAGACCCAAAAAAGAAAAACATCATCATTATGGCGACAAAAGAGCTTCACGCCTTAGGCGATATTCTTATAAGATATGAAGCAGGTGAATTAGATGCAAATATCCTAGCAGTTATCTCAAACTATGATGATTTAGAATCCTTTGTTAGTAGATTTAACATTCCATATATTACTGTTTCTCATGAGGGCTGTGAGAGGGTAGAACATGAACAAAAAATTATGAAGTGCATTGATAGTTTTAGTGATGTTGACTATATAGTTTTAGCAAAATATATGCGCATACTTACTCCAAAGTTCGTTGAGGCATATGAAGATAAAATCATCAATATTCACCATTCTTTTTTACCTGCATTTATAGGTGCCAATCCTTACAAACAAGCTTATAATAGGGGTGTTAAAATCATCGGTGCAACTGCACACTTTGTAAATAATAACCTTGATGAGGGGCCAATCATCGCCCAAGAGGTTATCCATGTAGATCACGCTTACAACTGGAGAGATATGCAAGGCTCTGGAAGAGATGTTGAAAAAGTTGTCCTCTCTCGCGCCCTAAAGTTAGCACTTGAAGATAGAATCTTTGTATATGCCAACAAAACTGTTATCTTCTAATGATGCACACTAAAATGAGCAAAGCCCATTTCAGTGGCAAGGATGCAAAGTCTCTACAACCCCATTATCATGGAGTGTGCCATCGGCTAGCACACATAAAAGCTAGAAAGACAAGTTTTTCAGAGGTAGTAAAGTAGATGTTCAATTTAGTTTTAGTAAATCCTCAAATCCCAAATAACACGGGCGCAATAGGGCGACTTTGCGTAAATGCTGGGGTGGCTTTGCATATTATAAAGCCCATAGCTTTTGATATGGATGAAAAAGCAGTCAGACGGGCAGGACTTGACTATTGGAGTAAGCTTGATCTACATGTTTGGGAGAGTATAGATGAGTTTTTTCTTAATAACAAAATAACAAACAACGCTCATTTTGCTACAACTAAAACTAATAGACCCTACTTTGAAGCTGAATTTAAAAAGGGTGATTTTATCTTTTTTGGAAGTGAAACTGCTGGAATAGATGAAAAAATACTAAATAAATATAAGAGCCAAAACATAACTATACCCATGACAAAAGATGGAAGAAGTTTAAACTTAGCTATAAGCACTGGGATAGTTCTCTACGATGCCATCAGGCAAAACTACTCTAGCTTTAAGGAATCATAATGCACCCAGTCATAGACACTATAATGGTTATACTTTTTGTTATCTTTATGATATTTATCTTTGGTGGTTACCATAAAAATAAATCTGCTCAAAGAGAAGCAGAGTTTAAAAAACAAGAAGAAAATAATAAACAAGATATAAAAGAGAGTAAAAAGTAATTTAGAAAATTTTACTCGCTAAAAATCCTATATAACTCTCAAATCTCTCAAATAGATCTTGTGCAATCTCAATTTTCATAACACATCCTTCAAATTAATTACTAAATTATATACATTTCTACAAGTTATTTGTAGAAATATGACAAAATGTCAAATATATTTTGACATAATGGCAAAAACCTAGTATAGTGTTAGAAAATCTAGGAGAAATGACATGAAAAACTTTTTAGATATCGTTGAAGAGATAAAGAGTATCATATCAGCAGAATTTGGTTCAAAAAAGATTTTTGACAAAGATGTAGCAGATGTTTTAGGAGTTTCGCAGATGAACTTCGCAACTATGAAAAAAAGAAATAAAGTTCCTTTTGGTGAACTGATGGACTTTTGTGCAGCGAGAAGAATCTCTATAAACTGGATGCTCTATGGTCAATCGCCTGAGAGTCTAGTAGAGGCTACTAACAAGTTCTATATGGTTAGATATCTAAGTGAAGTAAATGCATCTGCTGGTGGTGGAGCTGATGATCAATATGAAGATGTAGAAGAGCTAGAACTACCTGAGAGTTTTGTAGCTCTCTTAGGTGGAGAGAGTGAACTTAAAAACATAGAGGCTCTAAATGTTACAGGTGATTCTATGGAACCAACTTTTAGTTATAATGACATTATTTTTATAAACAGAACAAAGACCGATTTGCAAAGAGGTGGCATCTTTACTATAAGAACTGATGCTGGACTTTTTATAAAAAGAGTTCAAAAGCGTATAGATGGAAAGATAGATATAATTTCTGACAATCCAGTCTACTCAACACAAACACTAAATCTCAATGAAATAGAGGTTTTAGGTAGAGTTGTTAGTAGATTTGGGGATGTTGATTAGGATAAATTTTGAGATATATTGTTTTAGTTATAGTAAGTATGTTTCTTGTCTCTTGTGCAACAAAAGAGAGTGCTATCGTAAAGCTTGAGAAAAAAAACATAGAGATATATGAAGTAAGAGATATCCCTCAAGATGTAGAATTTTTTACAAGAAATGCACCAAAAGAGAGAGAAAAAGAAAAAATTCAGAGCAAATATGAAAAGTACTACTTTAGCGTGTGGAACTATGAAAAATCTAGAGAGTCTATAGAGAGTCTTAAGTGGCCATTTAGAGCTTATGGAGTAAAAAATAGTTACGCAGAAAATTTTCATCCAATAGGTCAAGAGTTTTTTGATGAGATGCAAAAGAACTCAAACTTTGATGAGTATGGCTCTCTTAGCGCTAGAGCTATAACCTTAAGGCATGTGGATATGAGAGTTTTTCCTACTTCAAAGCCACTGCTAAGAGATCCAAACATAGCTGGGGAGGGTTTTCCTTTTGATTATTTGCAAAACTCAACTCTAGGGGCAAACAAACCTATTTTTGTGTCTCACTACTCAAAAGATAGAGAGTGGCTTTATGCTTTTAGCAGCTTTGCATCTGGCTGGATAAAGTCTAGTGAGATTGTGTTTTTAGAAAAAAAACACACAGATGCATGGCAAAGTGCACAGCAGATCTTTTTTATAAAAGATAAGCAAGCTATATATGATTTAGATGGTAACTTTCTTTTTACTTCAAAACTAGGGACTCTTTTAGCTCTTATCTCTGAGGAAGATGAGTATTATATAGCTCTAGCTATCTCTTCATATAAAAACTCAAAGCCACTATACAAGAGAGTTAAAATCTCAAAAAATATAGCAAAAAAAGAGGTTTTAAACCTTGATAGAGACTCATTAAATGCTGTTGTGAGTGAGGTATTTAAAGATAATTACGGCTGGGGTGGAATGTATGGGCAGAGAGATTGTTCCTCAATGTTAAGAGATATGTATGCTCCTTTTGGCATCTGGCTTCCTAGAAATTCAGGACAGCAAGCTAAAGTAGGCAAGGTTATCAGCTTAGAAAATCTTAGTGATGAAGAAAAGATCTCTACTATAAAAGAAGAAGCTGTACCCTTTGAAACCCTCTTATATATCAAAAGTCATATAGTTCTTTATGTAGGGCTCTATAAGGATGAGATAATAGTTTTTCATAATACTTGGGGTGTAAAAACTATAGAAAATGGAGTTAAAGGTAGGGCTGTTATAGGAAAGGCTATCTTTAGCACGCTAGAGTTTGGAAATGATTTACCAAATTATGACAAAAATTCCAGCATACTTAGAAATTTAAAAAGTATGAATATTCTGACACGCTAGATATAAAGATTTAAGCTTTTATATCTAAGAGCGAGCCTAGCATCTCATCTTGTGTTTTTATAGAAGTTACATTTGCCGCAGTTGCACCTTGGACTATCATTTGATCTGGAATCTCTTTAGCTAAATCTGTTTGACTTCTCATAGAAGTAGTGTTATCAGACATTCTTGTGTTGGCTGTAACTGAGCCATTATTACTTGACATTTTAGTATCAGATGGAACAAAACGATCTGTACTTACATTAGCAATATTGTTTGCGTTTGTATTCATCATACTTTGATGAGCTGTTATTGATGAGATATTATTTGAAATATTCATAAAAGTTCCTTTTATCTATATAGAGACTATTTGGTTACTATTATAGTCTCATATTTATAAAATTTAGTTGATGGACTAGAAGTAGTGTGGACAAGTTATAACTTAACCTTTATCTTGGTTAATGCAGCTCAACTTCAAAGAAGTAGCTTCTATGCTTTGTAAAGACTCTTCTTTAAAAATAAATGTTATTTTGTATTTAGCATCTAAGGAGCCAGTATCAATAATTTGTTTATACAGTGCCATGATGGTTTGAATATTTTTGTGAGAATCTCCATATGCTTCACTAACGTAAGGCGCAAAAGCTTTTACACAAGCATTTAAAAAAGATATATTTATATCACACACAACTTCACTCTCATTAAAATCTACTTCTACGCCCTGTTTATTTAGAGATTTTATAAAGATAGCCGCACTTGCAAAATTTTCATTACAGTTAGCCATAAGATATAATGCTTTAAGTGTTTTTTGTTTATCCGCCTTGTCTGAGATTACTTTACAGATGCCAAAAGCTAAAGGGTTTATGTAATTTGGAGTACTCTCTTTTATATCTTGTACGAGTGTCTTAAAATCCTCTTTCGTTTCTATTATTTCCATAATTTCTCTTTATATAGTTTCTTGAGATAATTATACTCTAAAAATATTATTGGTAAAGTTTATGTATTATATATTCTAGATTATAATGAGTCTTAAATTTAAAAATAAAAAGAGAATATGGTGCATAACTGGATAGAGATTTTAAAAAAAAATGATTTTATGGGCGCTAAAGAGTATATAAAGAGCGGTGCAGATGTAAATGATGCAAATGATACTGGAGAGTCAGTCTTAGCTTATGCCATTAGAAACAGATGCGACATGGATATGTTCTTACTACTGGTTGAAAATGGTGCAGATATTTATGACTTCGATGATGAGGGTGTCAGCATCTTTGATATGTCAGTAACTTATAACAATATAGAGGTAGTTAATTTTTTCTTAAAAAAAGGTATAGATGTAAACTCTACAAATAGAAAAAGTAGATTTACTCCACTAATGGCAGCTGTATCTTATGGTCGCATAGAAATTGTAAAGTTACTCCTAGAACATGGTGCAGACCAAAAAGCAGTAGATTATAAAGGTTTCTCTTGTGTAGATTTTGCAAGGAAGATGAACAAAAAAAGTATACTAGCTATACTCGATTATGATGAAAATGGACCAATAAATAAGGCTTATGCAAGATAGTATTTGTTTTTATGTAGTAATGGTACCGATGGCCGGACTCGAACCGGCAAGCCGTGAAGCGGTTGATTTTGAATCAACTGAGTTTACCATTTCTCCACATCGGCTGATAAAAAAGAAGAGTGAATGATAGTGACATAATCCTTAAAAGTAAATAACTTTTGGTCGATTGTAGTCTGTGGAACTTTTATTGCTTAATATAGAGTAATAAAAAGATTTATATAGAATAAGGGTAAACGGAGGTGCGTTATGCGAGTTACATCTAGTATGTACTATGAAAGTCTCTATGGAGCAAACAATTCTAAACTTAGCA
>CAYWVG010000022.1:0-18338 GCA_964461645.1 uncultured Sulfurimonas sp.
AAAAACAATAGTGATGGAGTGAGGTTTGAACCTTGGCATGTTGAAGTTATTTAGCTTGAAAAACTAAGGTCTATCATACTTTTGTAGTTTGTTGAACTTTATTATCGTTGCTAACTCTTTTGTGTAGCTCTCTTTCATCTCCGAGTAGCGGTTTAGCTTTTTTACAAGCTTGTATGGATCATTTGTTTTCATCTTTAACTCTCTAAACTCTACAAATGCGTGTGAACGAGAAAGATTTTTGTAGTAATCTTTTACAGATTCTCGTATGGAGGGATACTTTTTAAGCCAGACAGTTTTCTTGCCTCTTTTTTGTGAAGCTGCTATTCTTGGCTCTTTTTTGTTAAATGACCAAACGCCAAAGACATTATTTGCCTTTTTGTAAAACCTCGAAGTTCCCCACGCACTCTCCAATACAGCTTGAGCTAGGGCTATGCTTCTTGGATGAGGTTTTAGTGCCATCAGTAGTTGTTTATCTGTCTTAATTTTATATGCTTTTTTTAAAGCTACAATTTTTTTCTTATATTTTGGATTTTTAATATTTTTTTTGATATCTTTGTATTGTATATCAAGCTCTTTATAAACGCTATTTACAACTGGTACCATCGTGTTAAAAAATCTTTTCTTCTTTTCCTTAACAGAGATAGGTTTTACAGCTTTTGCAGCTAGTGTGTTTGTTGATAAAAGCACAAATGAAAGCAGCAAAATTTTTAAAAACTTCATAGTAAAAACTCTAAATCCAACTTTTGAGCATAAGCGCCGAGCATCGCTCTTTCAAAATCATTGTTTGTTGAGTATTGATATCCAAAACATTTAGCCCACATTTCATGCGATTCCATACAAAGATAAAAAAATACTTTCTTGTGCCAAGGGCTAAAACTCTCATAAGCTGACTTAAACATTTCTACTTTTATACTCTCTGCATAGGAGCTCTTGCCACTCGCATCTACAAAAGACATCTGGGTTATCTTAGTTCTAAAGTCTCGCTCTCGGAGTTGTTTTATAACAGGTTTTATAAAAGTAAGAGTTCCAAAACTTACAAGCGCAACTTCTTCTGCACTAAACTCACTCAAAAGTCTTGTATAAACTTGTGAATACTCATCAAGGTAGCCCTCATACTCAACTATTGGATGAAAATGAAAACCAACTTTTATGCCTTTATCAGCTAATGCTCTCGCACTTTTTAGACGTTTATCTAGAGATGCACTTAAATGCTCTTCATTTTTTATAATAGTTGGAGTATTAAGAGACCAAGTGCAGAGGATATTTTTTGGAACCTCGTTTTGTAAAAAATAGCTTATATTGTCTGATTTTGTTTTAAACTCTAAGATGACATTTGGATTTTTTCTTGCAAAGCTAAAAAGAGCATCTAAGATGCCCTCACGGTTTCCCCACATAAGTGAATCAGATGCTTGTCCTGTTCCTATATGATAAGTCTTGTTTTTATCTAGTTTTAAATTTTTCAGCTTCTCTGCAAAGTTGCTATCAAATGTGATGGTATTTTGATTGTAAAAGCTTTGAATTGAGCAGTATGAACAGTCAAATCCACAGCTCTCAACAGCGTCAAGTGTTAAAAGATTGCAGCATCTTGTTTTTTCTGAAGCTACAGGGCAAAGTCCAAGACCAAAACCATCTTTTGCCTCTTTAGCAAATGTAAACTTCTGCTCTTGTGGGATATTTTTTAATTTAAAGTCTTTGTATGAGTTTGGCTTAGCTCTTATATCTTCGTATGCTTTTTTAAGTCTTGTAAAAACCACTCTTTTTTGCTCATGATCTGGAAATATATCTATAATATTTCCCTCATTCCAAAGGCTTAAATCCCTTGCTATATCTATGATTTGCTTTATCTCTTGATGTGTAAATCGTAGTTTTAAAGATTTTTGCATGATAAATTCTTGTATATCTGATGGCAGCTTCTCAAAGAGTGTGTTTTTTGTAGAGCTGTTAAATTTTTCTAAATATATATTCATAGTTTAATCTTAACCATATTCCTTCCACCTTCTTTTGCCTCATAAAGAGCTTCGTCAGAGAGTCTAATCATCTCTTCTAATGAGTTAGATATACCAAAATATATGCCAATGGAAACACTATATGATATACTGATTGAATCTACTTTTATTATATTTCTTTCAAATTTTTTTCTAATTTTTTCAAAAAGTATCTCCACATGTTCAAGTGAAATATCCTCAAGAAGCATACAAAATTCTTCTCCACCAAAACGAGCCATCAGGTCAGAAATTCTTAAATTATTATCTAATACTTTTTTAATCTCTTTTATAGCTATGTCACCTACATCATGCCCATAGGTATCATTTATCCTTTTAAACTTATCAATATCTAACATTGCTACAGCCATGGGCATCTCTTTTCTTTTGTTTTTAGCATAGATGGAGTTGCCAGCTTCAAAAAAATAACGTCTATTGTAGGCACTTGTTAGAAAATCTTTGTTAGCCATCTCTTTTATGCGTGCAAAAAGATCTAGTAGCTCTAGGTTTGAGTTTACACGAGTTACTATCTCATTATGAGTAAATCTTTTATTTATAAAGTCATTGGCTCCAAGTTTCAAAAATTTACTAATAATATTTTGATCTTCGATAGCACTAATTGCGATGATACCTAGACTATCCTTTGTGTAAATTTCTCTTAGTTTAAAAGTAAGTTCAAGCCCATTTGTCTTTGGCATCTCATAATCTGTAAGTATTAGAGAAATTTTGTGGTTATCATTTCTCAAAATTTCTAATGCCTCATTTCCATCTTCAGCTTCTACGATGTTTAGCTTTATGTTTTTTAGGCTATTTTTTAAAATATTTCTGTAAATTTGTGAATCATCAACTATCATAATAGTAGTATCATAGTTTTTAAGAATTCTTGAGATATCTAAAATGGCAAATTTCATGCTTATTGTGTCATTTTTAAAGATTACATTGATGATATTTTTATCAAGAAGTAGCTCTTTTATCTCTTTATCGTCACTCTCTAAGATAACAACTGTTGGAATTTCGCAAGAGTTTGTTAGGCTAACTATCTCTAAAGGTTCTATATTTGCAAGACTTAAATTCAATAAAGCAGCATGAAACATACCCCGATGGTCTTCCAAAAGCTTTAAAATTTCCATATAGTTTTTTGCATAATAAGGTTCTATATCATAATGCTCTTGGACCTCTTTTTTTAACATCTCAAGAGACTTTTTGCTCTCATCTAGTACTAATATTTTTTTCATTTAAAACCCATTGTATTTCGTGCGCTTTGGTTAATCTGATGATTATAGCTCTTTAGAGCGAAAATTTAAATTAATTATGACAAAATGCAATGAATTATGTAAAAAAAATATTTTGTTGTTAATATATTCGAACTAAAAGATACAAAATCGGGAGTTTGAGATGACTTTAGGAGAGTGTCCATATTGTGATGGTGGAAACATAGAAGTTAGAGACAGAGAAGTTAGTGGAAAAAAAGTAAAACTTTATGCTTGCTCAAACGCTTCTTGGGTTAGCGAAGATGGAGAGCTTTTTGAACTAAGCACTAACTCAACTTGTGACTTTAAAATATGGCAAAACACACTAGCTAGATATGGAAAATGGCTATCATATAAAGAGGTAAGAGAACTTTTACAAGAAGAGAGTATAGAAGTTGAACTTCTTAGTAAAAAATATGGTAAAAAAGTATATTATAAAAAACAAATAATACTAAACTCTGAATATGGAGTAAGCGTTATATGGGACTAAATGATTTTTTTGGTCCCTTTTTTACTAACTATTTGTAGATGCGTCATCAACTAAGCCAACTTTAATAATTCTTTTACATTTCTTTAGATATAATCCCAGTCCGCTTTGCTGTTTTAACATAAAACAAGAGTATTTCTATCTATATATTGGTTTATAAAGATAAAAGTATTGGTAAGTAGTCATAAAGACTTACCTACATGCAGTAAAGATGTCGAAGAAACTAAAGCTTTCTAGAGGTAGAAGTCATTCTTTTGCTGATGGATGAAGAGACTTTAGTGAGATTAATATAAGGGCTTTCTATGAAAGTAAGAGCTTCAGTAAAGAAGATGTGTGATGATTGTAAGATTGTCAAAAGAAAAGGCATTGTAAGAGTAATCTGCAAAGTTAAAAAACATAAACAGAGACAAGGATAACCATGGCTCGTATTTCTGGTGTTGATTTACCTAAAAAAAAGAGAGTAGAGTATGGTTTAACATACATCTATGGGATTGGTCTTCATGCTTCTCGTCTAATCTTAGACGCAACTGGCATAGACTATAACAAAAGAGTTTTCGAACTAAACGAAGATGAAGTAGCTGCAATTACTGCTGAGATCCGCGCTAACCATATGGTTGAGGGTGATTTACGTAAAAAAGTAGCTATGGATATCAAGGCACTTATGGATTTAGGTTCATATAGAGGTCTCCGTCACCGTCGTGGTCTTCCATGTCGTGGTCAAAAAACTAAGACAAATGCGCGTACTCGTAAAGGTAAGCGTAAAACTGTCGGCGCTGCATAAGGATTACACAGATGGCAAAAAGAAAAGCTGTTAGAAAAAAAGTAGTAAAAAAGAATATTGCAAGAGGCGTGGTTCACATCTCTGCATCATTTAATAATACGCTAGTAACAATTACTGATGAAATGGGTAATATGGTTGCATGGAGTTCTGCTGGTAGCCTTGGTTTTAAAGGGAGTAAAAAGTCTACTCCATTTGCAGCACAAGCAGCTGTTGAAGATGCAGTGGCAAAAGCACAAGTTCATGGTATTAAAGATCTTGGCATTAGAGTTCAAGGTCCAGGTTCAGGTCGTGAGACAGCTGTTAAAGCTGTTGGTGCTATCGAAGGCATTCGTGTTACATTTATGAAAGATGTTACACCATTACCACACAACGGTTGTCGCGCACCTAAGCGTCGTAGAGTTTAAGGAGATTACTGATGGCAAGATATAGAGGTCCAGTAGAAAAAATCGAAAGAAGATTCGGTGTAAGCCTTAACTTAAAAGGTGAGCGTCGTTTAGCAGGTAAATCTGCATTAGAAAAAAGACCTTATGGTCCTGGTCAACATGGTCAGCGTCGTAAGAAAGTTTCTGAGTATGGTTTACAACTTAATGAAAAGCAAAAAGCAAAATTCATGTATGGTGTTTCTGAGAAGCAATTCCGTGCAATGTTTGTTGAAGCTAAGAGAAGAGATGGTAATACAGGTACAAACCTTATTACTCTAATAGAGAGCAGACTTGACAATGTAGTTTACAGAATGGGCTTTGCGTCTACTCGTAGATTTGCGCGTCAATTAGTTACTCATGGTCATATCCTTGTAGATGGAAAGAAATTAGATATTCCTTCTTACAATGTTAGAGCTGGTCAAAAAATAGAAGTTCGTGAATCTAGCAAGAAAAACGTTCAAGTTGTTCGTGCAATTGAGCTAACAAATCAAACAGGTCTAGCACCATGGGTTGATATCGATGCTGAAAAAGTATTTGGTATTTTTACTCGTCTACCTGAGAGAGAAGAAGTTGTGATTCCAGTAGAAGAGCGTTTAATCGTCGAGCTTTACTCGAAATAATAGAATTAATAAAAGGCGTTAGAGAATGAAAAAAATTAAAACTACTCCACTTGCTCCTCAAGAATTTGAGGTAGAACAGATTAGTGAGAATGAAGCAAATATAATGGCTTATCCTTTTGAAACTGGTTTTGCTATCTCTTTAGCTCATCCACTTCGCCGTTTTTTATTAAGCTCTTCTGTTGGTTATGCACCGATAGCTATAAAAATCGAAGGCGCTAAGCATGAGTTTGACTCTGTTCGTGGTATGCTTGAAGATATTTCTGACTTTATATTAAATCTTAAAGAGATTCGTTTTAAACTCAAAGATGAAGCTACTGAAGCTGAAGTTAGCTATAGCTTCACTGGCCCATGTACAATTAAGGGATGTGATTTAAGCAATGATGTTGTTGAAATAGTAACTCCAGATGCTCACCTTGCAACTCTTAATGAAGATTCTAACTTAAACTTTGTTATAAAAATAGCACAAGGTATAGGTTATGTTCCTAGTGAAGATACTCATGATGAACTCGAAGATGGATATATAGCACTTGATGCTTACTTTACTCCAGTTCGTAGTGCAACTTATAAGATAGAAAACGTTCTTGTAGAAGACAACCCTAACTTTGAGAGAGTAATTTTAAATATAAGAACTGATGGACAAGTAACACCTCTAGATGCATTTAAGAACTCTCTAGAAGTTATGTATGCTCAACTAGCTGTATTTAACTCAGAGATCAGTATCAAAGCTGCTACAACGATAGAAAGAGTTGAAGAAAATCCAGATCTTAAAAAATTAGTAACTCATATTGATAGTTTAGGTTTAAGTGCAAGAAGTTTTAACTGTCTTGACCGCTCTGACATTAAACTAGTAGGTGAAATAGCATTGATGAGTCAAAATGACCTTAAAAATGTTAAAAACCTAGGTAAAAAGTCATATGATGAAATCGTAGAAAAATTGCAAGAGTTTGGTTTTGCAGTTGGTGCTGACTTAGCAGATGATGTAGTTAGTGCATTAAAAAAGAAAATTGAAGCCGCTCAAGGCTAAAGAGGAATAGAAGATGAGACATCGTCATGGATATCGTAAACTAGGTCGTACTAGCTCACACCGTGCAGCTTTACTTAAAAACCTAAGTATTTCGTTAATAGAACATGGAAAAATTGAAACTACTATAATGAAAGCAAAAGAACTTCGTTCTTATGTAGAAAAACTTATCACAATAGCTGGTAAGAATGACTCTAACGCTCATAGAATAGTATTTGCGGCGCTTCAAAGTAAAGAAGCAACAAAGACTTTAGTAAATGAAATAGCACCTAAATACGTTGATCGTGCTGGTGGATATACTAGAATCATCAGAACTCGTATTCGTCGTGGTGATGCTACTACTATGGCTTTTATAGAGCTTGTATAATAGCAACTAGAAAAAGGGTTTTGGCCCTTTTTCACATCAAAAATAAGTTTAAACTTATTTATTAACCCAATAACTTCCCAATTCTAAAATACTTTAAAACTTTTTATTTAGGATAAAGCATGAGTAATTTCGCATTTGGAACTTATAGAATAAGTGATTATAATCCACAGCATATCCAAGCGCTAAGAGATGCCATAAGCTCTGGGATTAGCATGATAGATACATCAGCAAACTATATGGACGGTGGCGCAGAGCGTGCTATTGCACTAGCCTTTAGGGAGTTTCTCATAGAAAACGGAAATGATAGTGCAAAAGATGCAGTTGAAATAGTTAGCAAAGTTGGCTATATTCAAGGTTCAAATATGGATAGACATAAAGAGAGCCCATTTGAAGAGGTAGTTGAGTTTTCATCTGATTGTTTTCACTCTATAGCTCCATCTTTTATAAATCTTCAACTTACAGAATCTCTAAAAAGACTAGAGATGAGTAGACTTGATTGTTATTTACTTCATAATCCTGAGTACTATATACTTGATGCTATAAACAGAGGCATTGACAAAGATGAGATGTTAGATGTGATGTATAGAAAAATATACAAAGCTTTTGTAGCACTAGAGCTAGAAGTCAAAAATGGCAGAATTTTAAGCTACGGGATTAGTTCAAACAGTTTTTCTAAAAATAAAAACAGTGATGAATTTCTACCATATGAAGACCTGATAACTCTAGCAAAAAAAGCATCACAAGAAGCAAAAAATGATGCTAACAGCTTTACAACAGTGCAACTTCCTATAAATATACTTGAGCCTGATGGTTTAAAATGCGCTAAATGGGCTAAAGAAAATGGACTTAGAGTTTTAGCAAACAGACCATTAAATGCTGAGTATAAAGGTAAAATGTATAGATTGGCTGATTATGAAGAATCAAGAGAATATTATCATCATCTTAACGAACTACTAGATATTTGTGACAATGAGCAATTAAAACCTCTTTATAGTCTTTTTGAAGAGTTAGACGCATCAAAGCATAAGTTTGGTTGGATAGGCGATTATGATGCATTTTTCTTTGCACAGATTATACCGCACATGAGAACATCACTCCAAAGTTTGGATGAAGAGAGTAAAGAATTACTTGTAAATTCTATAGATATGTTTTTTGTAGAGTACAAGAAGATGGTTTTACATGAATGCTCTAAAAATACAAGAGAAGAACTAGAAGAATTTTTTAAAAATGACGATGTTAGTATGCAAGATGTAGCGTTAAGGTTTTTAATGTCACAGGATAGTATTGATTTTATTCTTGTAGGTATGAGAAAACCAAGTTATGTAGAAGAGGTTTTGACACTTAAAGGTTAAAACCTTTTAGCTAGTTTAAATCTTTATGACTTGTTAAGCGATTTTGTCATATTTTATGTATAAACAAATGAAATGAATTAAAGGACAAAAAATGATTCCATTTACGGATGAAGAGCTGATGAATCCAGTGAAAGCTGCGATAGATAAAATCCGTCCATCATTAGCACTAGATGGCGGAGATATAGAATTTTTAACAGTTAAAAATGCTAATGTATATGTCCAATTAAAAGGTGCTTGTATCGGCTGTGCTAGTAGCGGCAGTACGCTAAAATATGGTGTAGAGAGACAACTTAAGATGGATATACATCCAGAACTTACAGTAATAAATGTACCAGCTGGCATGGAAAACAATTTAGAAAATCTTTAAAAAAGAGAGAAAAAATGAATGGTATTTCTAAACATAAAACATTATCGCAAGCTAAAGAGTACTTTAGCAAATCAGACTACAAAGCAGCCTTAGATAAGTTTGCAAGAGTTTTACAGGATTTTCCAAACTCAAAAGAGGCATATAACGGTGTGATATTATCTGAGATGGCTTTGAGTGGAGAAGGTGGAGCTGAAGCTCTTTTTGACTACTATGAAGTTTTAAAAGGTGAAGATAAAGAGTCGGCTGACAAAATTATGAGCAATATATTACAAACGATGGATGATGCGATTGATAGAGTTGGGGAAATCTTTGCAAAGCCTCTAAGGGATAGATTAGAGTTTGAAGATGGTATTCTTTATGAAGATTTTAAAGCCATTTTGGACAAAGGCGCAAACTTTAAAGAGACTTTTGAAAATATCATGTTTTCAACTCGCGTTATTATTACTCAAAAAGAGGATTTTATAGACTTTTTAGACAGATTAATAGAGAATGACTTTGAAGAGATGGCTCTTAGTTACTTAGAAAATGCACTTAGCATTTATCCGAGTGATAAGCTACTTAGAAAACTTTTAAAAAAATTAGCAAAAAGTAAAACAAGTGAAGATTGAGCTGCCTGGTCAAGCTTACCGTTATGTAAGTGAGGACTCACAAGAGTGTGACGAGCAAACTGCTTTTGTTTTAACTACTCAGAACAAAAAGTATCTCGAAGATGCAAAGAGTAGAGGTGCTCACTCCATCATTAGCGTAAAAGAGATAGCTCCGCTTTTTGGTGTAGAAGAGATAAAAATAGTAGGTATTACCGGCACAAACGGTAAAACGACAACAGCGAGTGCTATCTACTCTTTTTTACTTGATTTGGGCTACAAAGTTGCCATGCAAGGCACTCGTGGCTTTTTTATGAATGATGAAGTAATGGAGGGCAAATCACTCACAACTCCAAGTGTGCTAAACACTTATAAACACATCTACCAAGCAGTAGATGCTGGATGTGAATTTTTTATCATGGAAGTTAGCTCACACGCTATTGCGCAAAAGCGCATAGAGGGACTAGAGTTTGAACTTAAAATCCTTACAAATATCACTCAAGACCACTTAGACTATCACAAAACCATAGGTGAATACATAGCTACAAAAAATAGCTTTTTTGCAGATGAGAGCAGAAAACTCATCAACAAAGATGAGCCGAAATCCTCTTTTAATATAAAAAACACCTTTACATACGGCATAGAAAATAGTGCCTCATATAAGCTTATGGCATACTCACTAAATGATGCTTCAAGTGGAATAATTCAGCACTTTAAAGAGGTAGTCCCCTTTACTTCATCACTTCATGGTTTTTTTAATCTCTACAACTTAATGGCAGCTATAGGTGCAGTTGATTTGCTGGTAAAAGATGGCTTAGAGAAGATTGTTGAAGTTGTTGAGGGTTTTGCTGGAGTAAGCGGTAGAATGGAGCAGGTGAGTGAAGAGCCAAATGTTATAGTTGACTTTGCTCACACTCCTGATGGGATGCAACAAGTCTTAAATGCGCTAAAAGAAAAAGAGCTTTTAGTTGTTTTTGGAGCTGGTGGAGATAGAGACAAGAGTAAAAGAGCTTTGATGGGCAGAGTAGCAGCTAGTTTAGCAAAAAAAGTCTACATCACAAGTGATAATCCAAGAACTGAGGATCCGCAATCCATAGTCGATGACATACTCCAAGGCATCGAAGATAGAAGCATTGTAAGTGTTGAGTTAAACAGAAGAAAAGCTATTGAAGCTGCCCTTAGTGATCAAGTCGGTGAAGATGTTGTAGTCATTTTAGGCAAGGGCGATGAAACTTACCAAATCATCTATGATGAGAAGTTTCCTTTTGATGATAGAGAGGTTGTAAGAGAGATTTTAAAGGGTAAGAAGCTCTCTTAATTCGTTAAGAGCTTAGCATTGTGGGGCTTTAATACACTTTTTTACTCTCTTTTATTAAAATTTATAGCTTTTGTTTTTAGGAAAGTTCTTCTTACTTTTTTAAAAAAGTAAGAAGGAAAGTTTTCACGAAAGTTACTAAAATTTTATTTGGTTAGTTTATCGCTAAAGATAGCATTTACACCCATAAAAAAAAGTTCTTTAGCTCTCTTTTCATCATTTATAGTGTAAACATTTACAAAAATATCGCTCTCTCTTAAACTCTTTATCGCTTTGGCATCTGCTAAATCATTGCTTATATTATAAGCCTTTGCACCTAAAGACTTTAGATATTTTATAGGGTTTTTTGGGAGTGCATCTTCGACTAAGATAGCTGTTGTTATATTTGATTTCATCTCTTTTATAAGAGCTAGATATTCATGTCTAAAAGAAGATAAAAGCACTTCCTCTTGCATCTCAAAGCTATCAATCAAACTTAAAACTATAGATACAAACTCCGCATCTGCACAAAATTCACTGATATCTTTTAGCTCTATATTTAGTGGCATCTTATGTTTTTTTGAAAACTCTAAGGCTGTCTCTAAATCTAGTAGTGGTTCATAGATGCCATCAAAGTGGCTTCCATAATCGAGTCTAGATAGCTCTTTATAGCTTAACTCATAGACTTTTAAGGGCTTATCTATATTTGTGGTTCTTTGCAGAGTCTCATCATGAAAGACAACTGTTTTTTTATCACTACTTAACTGCACATCTATTTCTATAAAGTCACAACGACCTATGCTGTATGTTAAAGCTCTTAGCGTGTTTTCAGGATTAATATAACTAAACCCTCTGTGTGCTGCTATGAGTGAGGAGGATTTAAAGAGTTCTAAAAAACTCATAGATTTTTCTCTATAGAAGATTTTACAAGTTGTGTAAGTTCATCATAGCTCATATCTTTTGGATATATTGGTTCTAAGTAGTGCAGTTTTATCTTCTTTGGCCTTGGGAAGAGTTTACCACTAGGAAGCGCTTCAAAACTGCCATCAATGATAACTGGGACTATTGGAACATTATGTATGGAGGAGAGCATCGCAAAAAACGGTCTAAACTCTAAAAGTTTTCTATTTCGCGTTCTTGCGCCCTCTGGAAATATAACTAAGTTTTTACCCATTTTTAGTGGAAGTGCAGTTCTTTGCATGGTGTCTTTTAGGTCTATGTTTGCATCTATAAGGATTGTTTGGCCATATGTAGCGATTGGGTGAAGAAGTTTTGTTCCAAATACTTGAGTAAATGCTAAAAAGAATGTATTTTTCAGTATTTGATATGGAAGAGTTGATTCAACTAAAAACCCATCGAGCATGCTCTGATGGGTTGGAGCTATGATGCAAGCTGTTTTTGGGATATGCTCAACACCCTTTACCTCTAGCCTAAAATAGAGCCTAAAGAGTGGATAAAGAAGAGTTTTATATATGAACATTATGATGGGTGAGAAGATTAGTTTATCATCTTTGACCTCATTTAAAATTTCTCTCCAATCAACAATAGAAGGCTTTACAAAAGTTTTATGCATTTTTATATAATTATATAAATCCTTAGCAACCATGATATGAGAGAATATTTTTTCATCTATATCTACTCCGTAACTCAGCTCTAAAAAAACAAATAACTCTACATAGTCAAGTGAATCGAGGCCTAAATCTAATTCTAAATGAGAGTTAGGGGTGACTTCTTTTTGAGATATTTTATAAAGAAAAGCTTTCAGGCTTTGGTATATCTCATCACTTGGTTCGCTGGCTTTATCTTCTATATTTTTTGGCTCTCTTAAAATTTTATAATCTAAAATTTTTTGTGATTCTTCTGCTTGTAAGTTGTAGAGTTCAACTCCATACCAGCGAATCTCACTCTCTATGTTTATAATATTTGCAGCCTCAAGAGTCTCAAAATTAGGCACTATATTTGCAAAGAGTTTGTCATCTTTTTTCTCTATAGATATCTCTTTTATGAATGGACAAAGAGAGAGAACCTTTTGCTCAATATTTTTAAAGTCCATTTTAAAATCTTGTGTTGATTCCTATGTAGGCACCATTCATATTTGAGTCAATAGTATTTGCACTATCTGATACTTTTTCATATGAAACATGTCTATAATCATATGCTATTTCAATATCAAAATGCTCATTTATAGGAATAAAAAAACCAGCTCCTAGATTGAACGAGCCATAGTTTAAAGAGCTTTTGTCAGTGTGCGAGATATCAAGATAACCAGCTCCAAATCCAGCCTTAAAAAAAGGATTTATAAAGATATCAAAGTCAAATGCTTTTACAAGTTCTATGTTAATAGCGTATTTGTCGCTATCATTGCCTGTGGTTGAGAAGACATTTTTATCATTTTTCAAGTAGTCAAATGAAAATTCAACTGCGTAAGCTTTGATGTCTCCATAACCAATTTTAAATCTTCCCATTTCAGCTGATATGTTAGTGCTTTCTTTATCTGTAAAAGATTCATTCATATAGCCCGCGCCAACTCCAAAGTATACTTTTGCTTCAGCAAAAATGGATGTAATAAGTAGGGATAAAAGTAGTATTTTTTTCAAGTTTTTTACCTTTGTTTGTTTTAAAGTTTAGTCTGCAATTATAACCAAATAGTTACTCTCAATCTTAAAAAAACAAACTTGTTTTGTGCTATGAGAATATATAACTATAATTTTGTTATAATTTCGTCAAAAATTTAAGGATATTATTTATGGGAATTCCTCAACCAGCATTTTATATGTTTAAGTGTGAACAATCAGCTCCACCAGGTATGCCAAAACCATCATGTGTAACTCCAGAGACTCAAGACTTATTTCAGTACTTAGCACAAAAGTTAATGAAAGAGGGGATTATGGGAACTGTTCAGCCTATTCGTACTTCATGTATGAACCGCTGTTCTTCAGGCCCTGTCATGCTAGTTGAACCTGGACATGTTATGTACGCTGGACTCAATAAAGAGAAGATTGATAGAATTGTTGAAGAGCATATTATTGGCGGAAATGTAGTAGCTGAATATGTGATAGATAAAGAGCAGTGGGATGAGCCGATAACTCCAGCTGCTATGAAAAAACAGATGGGAATGTAGGAAGATTTATGACTATAGATATGTTGTACAGCAAAATTCACCGTGCTACTGTTACAGATGCTAACTTAAACTATGTTGGATCTATCACTATAGATGAGGAGCTTTTAGAAGCTTCTAAAATGAGAGTTGGGCAAAAAGTTGAGATTTTAAATGTCAACAACGGTGAGCGATTTTCGACATATATCATCTTAGGTGAGCGAGGTAAAAGGGACATCTGCTTAAATGGTGCAGCTGCGAGAAAAGTTCATAAAGGTGATAAAGTAATTATCGTTGCTTATGCTACTTATAGTGAAGAGGAGCTAGAGAACTACAAGCCAAAAGTTGTTATTTTAGATGATGATAATAACATTGACTATGTAGCTGATAGCATCTAAATGAATTATTGTGAGATGATTTAAATGAAATGTAATAAATTTTCGCCGAGAGGCGAAGCTTTAGTGAGATGATATAATGTTTGGCAAACTAGGCGATATGAGTAAAATGCTCGAAGGTATGCAAGAAAACGCTGCAAAGCTTCAATCTGAGCTAGAGTCTAAAACCTTTAGCGTAAAAAGTGGTGCTGGAATGGTTGAGCTAAGCGTTAACGGCAAAGGCGAAGTTATTGACTTAAATATTGATGACTCTCTTTTAGATGACAAAGACTCACTTCAGATTCTCCTTATTGGGGCAATGAATGATGCCAATAAAATGGTTTTGCAAAACCAGCAAAATAGTGCTTTAGGAATGTTAGGTTCGATGAGTGGGATGAACCCTTTTGGAGCAAAGTAGATGCTAAAGCTTGTTTTAGCTCTTAGCCTTCTGTTTTTAAATCTCTTCGCCTGTAAAGGCGGATACGACTCTTGCAAACTTAAAATTACAGACTCAAAAGCTATACAAAATTCTGCACTAAGCATAGCCATATCAAACAATAAAAGACTTATATATTCAAGCCATCAGCCAAATGCGAAAATCTTAAAACACGATAATTTTTTAAATCTTTATCTTATAGAAGTAAAAGATGACTTCAAACATCCATTTAAAATAAACAATAATCTATCTCTTAAAATTGCATCAGTAGATACAAAAAAAGCTATTGATGGAAAAATACTCAAACATCAAATCGGCTTAAATAGCTTTGCTACATTTAGTAAAAATACACAAACTCCTGCTCTACTTCTGGATAGTTGCTGTAACTTAGAGGGTATTGTTACAAGTAATGGAATTATAGAAAAAGCCTATATTGAGAGATTTTTAAGCTCAGGTTCTAGTGATTATGGTGATGTGGGCATTAGAGTTTACGATGTAAAGAGCAAAGTCACAATAAAAAAAGTAGATCCTTTTTATAAAACCAATCCTTTTAAGGTGGGTGATATAGTAGTTAGCTTAGATGGTAAAAAAGTCTACAATTCGGCTACCTTTATGCGCCAAATATTATTCTCAAAAATAGGAACACATAGAAGTATAAAGATAAAAAGAGGCTCAAAGCTCTCCGAGTTTAAAGTGATGGTAAACAAAAGGTATGGCGGTGGGTATGTAAGTGATACTTTTTTAGAGCAAAAAGGAATCTACTTTTCGCCAAATCTTAGTATTACACAAGTACGAGACAGTTTTGATGGTTACGGACTTAGAGTGGGAGATAGACTTATTCAGGTCAATGGTAAGGCTGTAAGCTCCACTAAGGATATTGCTAAGCATATTAATGATTTTAATTATGCAGTTTCTTTACTTTTTTCTAGAGATGGGTTTGAATTTTTTGTAAATATAAAAGGCGAGATAGAGAAAAAAAGCTTTTGGGAAGTGGTGGATAGTAGTGTTAATTAATCCTCATTTAACAAGAGTCCATATATAATTTCATATGCAAAATTTTGAAGCCTTTTTAGTAGAGAATTTACCAATATCAAAGAGTATCCATCCAGTGTATGAGAAAGCCTTGCAACAGATGTTGAAAGCTGGTGGTAAACGCTTTAGACCCGCCCTTCTTTTGGGAGTCGTAAAAGCATACAATCCGCTTATGAGTGCTGGTGCAAGATATGCAGCTTATGCAGTTGAGTTGCTTCATACCTACTCACTCATTCACGATGACTTGCCTGCAATGGATAACTCACCGCTTCGTCGTGGAGAGCCAACTCTGCATGTCTTGTATGATGAAGTAACCGCCATCCTTGTGGGAGATGCACTAAACACCTACTCTTTTGAAGTCTTAGCAAATGCACCATTTTCAGACTATACAAGAGTACAGCTAATAAATGAACTTGCGAAAAATGGCGGGCTAAATGGGATGGTTTTGGGTCAAGCCATTGATTGTTATTTTGAGAACAGACCACTAGGCATTGAAGATATAAAAACTCTTCATACAAACAAAACAGCAAAACTTATAGCCGCATCACTTAAGATGGGGGCTATTATAGTTGGACGTGAAGAGTTAGCAGAGTCGCTCTACGAGTTTGGCATAAAACTAGGACTTCTCTTTCAAATCCAAGATGACATACTAGATGTAACTCAGAGCTCACAAGAAGCAGGAAAACTAACAAATAACGATGGAGATAAAAATAGTTTTGTAACTATTTTAGGGCTAAAAGAGTCCATAAAAGAGGCAGATACATTAGTACAAGAGCTTAGTGATGAGCTTGAGAATTTTGATGAGAACTTAAAGTTTGAACTCTCTCCTCTGCTGGTGCAATATATAAATAGACATAAAGATAATTCTGACACTTAAAAATACTAAGCGGAGCAAAAGGACTTGTTCCTTTTGGGATCTAAGAAGTGAAGGCTAGCTTCATTTTATGAAACAAAACTAAGGAAGTAGAGACAATGAGTAATAAGATGCGTCAAAAGATGGCAGATAGCATAAGGTTTTTAGCAGCAGATATGGTTCAAGCGGCAAACTCAGGACACCCAGGCGCGCCTATGGGACTTGCTGATATTGCAGTAGTTTTAAGCGAGCACTTAAATCACAATCCAAAAAATCCAGAATGGCTAAATCGTGATAGATTGGTATTTTCAGGTGGGCATGCTACTGGGCTTATCTACTCTTTGTACTATCTTTGGGGATATGGACTCGAAGTAGAGGACTTAAAAAACTTCCGTCAGCTAGACTCTAAAACACCAGGACATCCAGAATATGGGCACACTAAAGGCATAGAGATTACTACAGGGCCTCTAGGTCAAGGCATCGCAAATGCAGTTGGTTTTTCTTTTGCTTCAAAGTTTTTAGGTGAGCAGTTAAATTCAGATACAGCCAAGGTGATAGATCATAATGTTTACTGTTTGTGTGGAGATGGAGATTTAGAAGAGGGCATCTCTTATGAGGCTTGCTCTATTGCAGGGCACAACAAGCTTGATAACCTTATCCTTATCTATGATTCAAATCGCATAACTATTGAGGGCTCTACTGATTTAAGTATCTCAGAAAATATTCGTGGTAGATTTGAGGCTCAAGGATGGGATGTAGAAGAGTGTGATGGACACAATTTCAATGAGATAGACCTTGCGTTGTCTCGTGCAAAAACTAATAAAAAACCGACAATCATCATTGCAAATACTGTTATAGCAAAAGGCGGTGGGGTACTAGAAGGCTCTGCTAATTCTCATGGCGCACCACTAGGCGATGATGTAATAGCTAAAGCAAAAACAGATGCTGGTTTTGATCCGACTAAGAAATTTTTTGTAGATGAAGATGTGATGGTTAGATTTAGATGCGCTATAGAAAAAGGAGATTTACTTGAGAGAGAGTGGCTTCATAGCCTTAAAACCCTTCCTCTGATGGAGCAAAACGAAGCTCTTGATAGATTTTTAAATCCTGATTTCTCTTGCATTGAGTATCCTACTTTTGAAAAAGCAGATGCTACTCGCAGCACAAATGGAAAAATCATTAATGCTATTGCAAAAGCACTTCCTAACTTTTTAGGGGGCTCAGCGGATTTAAGCCCATCAAATAAGACAAACTTAAATGATATGGGAGTTTTTCCAAAGGGTAGAAATATCTACTTTGGTATCCGTGAGCACGCTATGGCTTCTATCGTAAATGCGATGGCTCTTTATGGTCCACTTATGCCATTTTCAGCTACATTTTTTGTCTTCTCAGACTACTTAAAACCAGCTGCAAGACTAGCTGCACTAAGTGGTATACAGCACTTTTTTATCTGGACACATGATAGTATCGGAGTTGGTGAAGATGGACCAACTCACCAGCCTATAGAGCATCTCTCACAATTTCGTGCACTTCCAAACTTCTATGTTTGGCGTCCAGCTGATGGAGTTGAGAATGTTGAAGCTTGGAAGGTGGCACTAGAGATGAAAAACTCGCCATCAGCCTTTGTTTGCTCTCGCCAAAACTTATCAATCCTCCCAAGAGCAGTTACGGGTTCAGTAAGTCGAGGAGGGTATATGGTCTCATTTGATGAAGACTCAAGTATCACGCTTATGGCTAGTGGAAGTGAAGTAGAACTAGCTCTTGAAGTAAAAGAGAAGTTAAAAACTATGGGCGTAAAGGTAAATGTTGCGTCAATTCCTTGTTATGACCTCTTTATTGAGCAAGATGCTTCATATATAGACTCCATCATAAAACCACTTACAAGAAAAATAGCTATAGAAGCTGCTCGTGGTTTAGAGTGGTATAAGCTAGCCGATGAGGTTATTGGTATGGATAGTTTTGGCGCATCTGCACCAGCTGAGGAACTTTTTCTTAAATTTGGTTTTTCAGTAGATGCTA